>JAFROJ010000033.1 GCA_017429765.1 Bacteroidales bacterium
AATATCCCCACGCGACCTTCGCCGCGATGGTCTCCCGTCTGGATTATTATGTGGGCGACCTGGTGGCCAATTTGAAGGAGCATGGGGTGTATGACAACACCGTTATCATATTCTCGAGCGACAACGGTCCTCACAGGGAGGGCGGCGCCGATCCCGACTTCTTCGACAGCAACGGCCCCTGGAGGGGGTACAAGAGGGATGTCTATGAGGGCGGGATCCGGGTCCCGATGATAGTGTCGTGGCCCGGCCACCTCGCTGAAGGGGAGGAGACCGGCTTCATGTGCTCGTTCTGGGATATGATGCCGACCCTGCGTGACCTCACCGGCTCCGCGCCCGCGGAAGGTCTGGACGGGGTTAGCCTCCTGCCGCTGCTCAGCGGCCATGGCCGCCAGAAGGAACACGACTACCTCTATTTCGAGTTCCAGGAACTCGGCGGGCGGCAGGCGGTCCGCAAAGGCCCCTGGAAACTTGTGCGTATGGACATAAGGGGAGAGAACCCGAGACACGAGCTTTATAACCTCGACTCCGATTCCGGGGAAACCACTGATCTGGCGATGTCCGAGCCCGCCAAGGTCGAGGAGTTGAAAGCCCTGATGGAGGAGGCGCACACGCCGAATCCTGACTTCCCCCTGCTACCGGAAGAATGGAAATAAGTCACTTATCATTAAATGAATAGGAAAATCGCGGCCTGCGCCGCCATCATGCCCGCGGCCCTTGTCCCGTCGCTCTCTCCCGCCCAGGAGAAGGGAGGGGTCGAGCGTCCCAATGTGATAATAATCCTGGCGGACGACCTCGGTTACGGTGACCTCGGATGCTACGGCGCCAGGAACGTCGTCACACCGAATGTCGACACCGTCGCCTCGCGGGGCACGCGTTTCGTCAACGCCTACGCCACCGCCTCCGTCTCAACACCGTCCCGGTATTCACTCCTCACAGGCCAGTACGCCTGGCGGAGGAATGACACCGACATAGCCGTGGGAGACGCCGGGATGATCATCCGTCCGGAGCAATACACGATGGCCGACCTTTTCAAGAATGCCGGCTATTCGACCGCCGCGTTCGGCAAATGGCATCTCGGCCTCGGTGACAAGGGAGGGGAGCAGGACTGGAACGCCCCGCTTCCTTCAGGGCTCGGAGACATCGGTTTCGACTATTCCTACATCATGGCGGCGACTGGCGACCGCGTACCCTGCGTGTTCATAGAGAACGGCAAGGTGGCGGACTGGGACCCCTCCGCTCCGATAGAGGTCAGTTACAAAAAGCCATTCGAGGGTGAGCCCCTCGCCAAGGACCATCCTGAACTGCTCTATAACCTCAAATCGACCCCTGGCATCGGCCATAACCAGGCCATAGTCAACGGGATAGGCCGCATCGGCTACATGAAAGGCGGAGGCCGAGCTCTCTGGAAAGACGAGAACATAGCGGACTCCATCACTGTCCATGCCCTGAAGTTCATTGAGGAGAACAAGGACCGGCCGTTCTTCATCTATCTGGCCACCAACGATGTCCACGTGCCGCGGTTTCCTCACGAGCGTTTCAGGGGCCGGAGCGGTATGGGGCTCAGGGGCGACGCGATAGTCGAGTTCGACTGGATGGTCGGAGCGGTCACGAGGGAACTGGACCGGCTCGGCCTCGCGGACAACACCATCCTGATCATCACCAGCGACAACGGGCCTGTCCTTGAGGACGGGTATATGGATGACGCCGCCAATCTTCTCAACGGCCACGACCCGGCAGGGAACCTTCGGGGGAACAAATACGGGGTCTATGAGGCCGGCGCCCGTGTGCCGGCTATAGTCAGATGGCCCGGCAAGGTCACCGAAGGCGCTATCTCGGAGGCTCTTGTGTCCCACGTGGACCTGTTCTCCTCATTCGGAGTCCTGCTGGGCGGCAGGATGCCCCGAGGGGGAGCTCCGGACAGCCGGAATTCCCTTTCCGCCTGGATGGGAAGGGATCCTTCCGGCCGTGAATATGTCATCGAGCAGGCCAACAACCGTACCCTGTCCGTCCGGACGAGGGATTGGAAGTATGTCGAGCCAAGCGACGGCCCCGCGGAATACAGTTGGGCCCCTGGTAGCGAGACCGGCTACATGAAAGTCCCCCAACTCTTCAACCTCAAGACTGACCCGAGGGAGAAAGTGAATGTCGCCGCCGACAATCCGGATGTCTTACGGATGATGCGGGAGATCCTTGATAAGGAGAGAGGCGAGCGATAGAATAGTGAAAAAACGAAGAGTCCGGCCAAACGGCCGGACTCTTTACAATCTGTGAGCGGAATACGAGATTCGAACTCGCGACCCTCAGCTTGGGAAGCTGATGCTCTACCAACTGAGCTAATTCCGCGGTCTTGTGATCCCCACAGGATTCAAACCTGTAACCTTCTGATCCGTAGTCAGATGCTCTATTCAGTTGAGCTAGGGGACCGATTTGCTATTCAGCGGCCTCTTTCTTGGCGCCGGTGAACTTGCGCTCCTTGATCCTGGCCTTCTTACCGGACAGGTTGCGGAGGTAGAATATCCTGGCCCTGCGGACCTTACCGAACTTGTTCACCTCGATTTTCTCGATGAAAGGTGACTGGAAGGGGAATATCCTCTCAACACCGATGCCACCGGAAACCTTGCGGACGGTGAAAGTCCTTGTGGTGGGAGTGGCGCCCCTCATCTGGATGACCACGCCCCTGAAGTTCTGAAGCCTTTCCTTCTCACCTTCCTTGATCCTGTAGGTCACGGTGATGGTGTCACCGGCCTTGAATTTGGGGAAGTTGGCAACTTTCTCGTTAGCGAAAGATTGCTCTACGATTTTCATTAAATCCATCTCTCAATACTTTTTACGCAACATTACGCACATCACATAACGACCCGTAAGAGGTTGCCCTTAAATTTCGGACTGCAAAAGTACGAATATTTTTACAATCCCAAAACTTTTTTGAGGGAATTATTAAGGAATATTTAAAAAATATCCTTGATCTTGTCGAACACGGCCCTGTCGTCCCTGGAAGGGTCGGGAGTGAACGACCTGCTGGCCCTCATCGCCTGAAGAGCCGCCTTCTCGTCGCTCGAGAGCCTCTTGGGGATCCAGACCAAGATCTTGACGTAGAGGTCTCCCGTCCCGCTGCCGTAACCGCTCACGGAGGGAAGGCCTTTCCCTCTAAGCTTGACCACGGCCCCGGACTGTGTGCCGGGCTCTATCTTGACTTTGTAGGAACCGTCCAGGCAGGGGACCGCAATCTCTGTGCCGAGGATGGCGTCCGTGACCGAGATTGTCGTGGAATAGAACAGGTTGTTCCCGTCCCTTTTGAGAGTGGAGTGGGCGACCTCCTCGATTATCACAAGGAGATCACCGTTGACACCGTTGTGAGGGGCGGCGTGGCCCTCGCCCCGGAGGGTGAGTTGCATCCCGTCCTCGACACCGGCGGGGATCTTGACCTTCACTGTCTCCTTTCTCCTGACAAGGCCTGTGCCTCCGCAGGTGCGGCAAGGGTTGGTCACTATCTTGCCCTCCCCGCCGCACTGGGGGCAGGTTGAGTAAGTCATCGTCCTGCCGAAGAGGGAGTTGGTGACATGCTGGACCTGGCCGGAGCCGTTGCAGGTGGGGCAGGTCTTGATGTCGGAGGCGTTCTTCGCCCCTCTGCCGCCGCAGTCCGGACATGGCCTGTTGCGCTCGATGCTGATCTCCTTCTCGACCCCCTTGGAGATCTCCTCGAGAGTCAGGTGGACCCTGGTGCGGATGTCACGTCCTTTGTAGACTCGTGTCTGGGACCTTTCGGATGAGCTCCCGTTGCCGAAACCGAAGCCGCTGAAGCCGCCTCCGAAACCTCCGAAACCTCCTCCGAAGAGATCGCGGAGAAGGTCTTCCAGGTTCCCGAAGCCACCGCTGAAGTCAGGGGCTCCCTGGCCGTCGACACCGGCGAAACCGAACTGGTCGTACCGGGCCTTCTTGTCAGGGTCGCTGAGCACCGAATAGGCCTCTGAGGCCTCCTTGAACTTCTCCTCGGCGGTCTTCTTCTCGGCGTCGGTACCCTCCACCCAACGGTCGGGATGCCATTTCATGGCGGCCTTCCTGTAGGCCATCTTTATCTCGTCCGCGGTGGCGTTCTTCCCGACTCCGAGTACCTCGTAATAGTCTCTTTTATCTGCCATACGTGTCGCCTCCTATATTCCCACGACGACCTTAGCGTAGCGGATCACCTTGCCCGAAAGGGTGTAACCGGTCTGGACCACATCGTAGACCAAACCTTTCTTCTCCTCCTCGGGGACAGGGATCTGGGCCACGGCCTCATGGAAGTCTGTGTCGAACTTCTCGTCCAGGGCTTTTATGATCTCCAGTCCCTTGGTCTTAAGGTAAGCCATCAACTTGTTGTAAATCAACTCTGTACCCTCAAGGGCAACCTTGTCGTCGGCGTCCTTGAGCATCTTGAGCGCCCTCTCGCAATCGTCCAGGACGGGGAGTATGCCTTTTATGATGTCGGCGTTGGCGGTGCCCACAAGCTCGAGCTTCGCCTCGGCGGAATGCCTGCGGAAATTCTCGAAATCAGCCATCAGGCGGAGATAGTCGTCCTTCTCTTTGGCCACACTGGCCTTCAACTCCTCGTTCTCCTTCCTCAGGGCGGCCACTGGATCCTCATCTATCTTCTCTTCCTTCTTCTCCTCTTTCACCTCCTCCGCGGCGGTCTGGCTGATCTCCCCGGGATCTGCCGGCTTCTCAATTTTTTTCTTGCTCATTGTAGGATATCTTAAACTTCAAACCTCTCCGGACACATCAAATTATCTGCCAACATCATCTCGCTGACAGAATGTCAGACGAGGCGACTTGTCATTCTGAACGAAGTGAAGAATCTATTCTTTCCTCGCCAGATATTGCTCCGCCTTGAAGGTCAGTCCCATCAGCAGGATGGAGATCACACAAGCCCCGAGGAACAGGATGAAGACAGTGTCGAGTCCGGCGCTCTTCATCACGAATCCGATCAGGATGTTGGCCAGGACGGCCGTCCCGAGAACATAGCCCAGGAATCCGGTCAGTCCGGCGGCGGTCCCCGCGGCGTTCTTCGGAGCGAGGTCGAGGGCCTGGACCCCGATCAGCATGACCGGCCCGTAGATGAAGAAGCCTATCGCGATCAGGCAGGCGATGATGACGGTGAGGTTGTCCAGATTCTTCCAGTAGACGAATATCGCCACCGCCACAAGGGCCATGAACAACATCGTCGGAAGGGCCCGCCTTCCGTTGAAAACCTTGTCGCTGAGCCAGCCGCAGAACAGGGTTCCGGGGATGGCGGCGAACTCGTAGGCGAAGTAGGCCCAGCCGGTGCTGGTTATGTCTATTCCCTTGTCTGTCAAGATCTTGGGAGCCCAGTCAAGGCAACCATAGCGGACCATGTAGACGAAGGCGTTGGCGAAGGCGATGTACCAGAGCAACTTGTTGGAAAGGACTGTCTTGAATATGTCCTTGACCGACATGACCTCCTCGCTCTTCTCGGTGTAGTGCTTGGCGGCGTGACCGGACCATTTCTCGATCGAGGGGAGTCCGCAGGACTGCGGCGTGTCCCTGATAAGGCAGTAGGCGACAATCGCTATGAGGATCGCCACGGCGGCTGGGAACACGAACGAGCCGATGAGGAAATAGTGGTCGGCGTTGGCCCCGTAGAACCACGAGCCGAACCAGACGGCCCCGTAAGTGGCCATCGGCCCGACAAGGGCCCCGCCCACATTGTGGGCGCAGTTCCAGACAGACATCCACGTGCCTCTCTCCTTGATCGAGAACCAATGTGTCATGACCCTGCCGCATGGGGGCCAGCCCATCCCGTTGAACCATCCCACGAGGAAGTTCAGGAACGACATGAGGGCGATCGCCCAGCCTTTGCGCTCTATCCCGAGCCACTGGACCGGGACTATCATGAAGGCCATCGAAAGGGCGGCCATGACAAGTCCGAGAGGCAGGAATTTCCGGGCGTCGCTCCGGTCTGAGACGCTGGCCATCAGGAACTTGGAGAAACCGTAGGCGATAGCGTTCATCGAGAGGACCACGGCGAGTTCCTCGGTGGTGAAACCGAGAGCCTCAAGCCCGGGGATGGCCATCGAGAAATTCTTACGGACGATGTAGAAGCCGGCGTAACCGATGAATATGCCCAGGAAGACCTGCAAACGTTTTTTCTTGTAGGCGGAATCGACCCCGGGGCCGGTCATGATCTCTTTGTGAGGAGGAGGTGCAAGGAATGAGCTCATGACGCGAATATAATCATTATTGATGTTTTTTCGTATATTTACAATCGCTATGAAGGCATTGGACAATTACGACAGATACCAGCGTCATTTCTCGGACGACCAGTTCTGGCAAAAGCTCAAGAGGATGGCCCGCAAGGCCGGCATAAAGGTGGTCTACGCCGCCCTGCTGCTCTACTACGTCCTCCGCAACCCGGCCACTCCGAGGGCTGACAGGACAAAGATAGTCGGCGCGCTAGGCTACCTCATCCTCCCCACCGACCTCATCCCGGACTTCATCCCTGTCGCCGGGTACACCGATGACCTCGCCGCCCTGATGTGGGCCCTTTATTCAGTGGCCAGGAATGTGACTCCCGAGGTGAGGATCCAGGCCCGCCAGAAACTGGGGGAATGGTTCGAGGACTACGACGCCACAGCCCCCGAGGACCAGTCATAGCATGCCCAGCTACCTTCAAATAGAGAACATCTCCAAGTCTTACGGCCCGAAAATCCTTTTCGAGCGTATCGCTTTCAACATCAACGAGGGGGACAAGATCGCCCTGATAGCCCCAAACGGCACGGGAAAGACCAGCCTTCTCCGGATACTTGCAGGGAAAGACAGTTCGGACTCGGGAGGGAAGGTGCTGTTCCTCAAGGACATAAGGATCGCTTTCCTGGAGCAGGAATATGATTTCGACCCGGAAGCGACGATATGGGACCAGATAGTCTCCGACAGCGCGAGATGGATGGAGGGGCTCGATCCGGAGCATGTGGCCGCCTATGAGCTCCGGATCCGCCAGCTGCTCACCAATCTCGGGCTGACCGATCCCGACAGGTTGATGGGCGGGCTGTCCGGGGGAGAGGTGAAGCGAGTGGCGATCACGGTGATGCTCGCCTCCGAGGCCGACTTCTACATCATGGACGAGCCGACCAACCATCTGGATATCGAGGCGATAGAGTACCTGGAGAACTACCTCTCCCACGCCCGCTGCACCCTCCTGATGGTGACTCATGACAGGTACTTCCTCGACAGCGTCGCCAACATCGTGATGGAGCTTGACAGGGGGAGGGTCTACATCTACAAAGGAGATTACCAGAACTACCTCGAGAAACGTCAGGAGAGGATCGACAATTACAACGCCGAGACAGACAAGGTCCGCAACCTCCTCCGGCGGGAGCTGGAGTGGATGCACGCCAGCCCCTGCGCCCGCACAGGCAAGGCCAAGGCCAGGAAAAACGCGTTTCACGAGCTTCAGGACAGGGCTTCCCAAGTCTATAGGATCAACACCCTCAACCTCGACGAGGTCGGCCAGGCGTCAAGGCTAGGCACCAAGATCATCAATTGCCGCGACCTCGGCTTCAGCCTTGGCGGCAAGACCCTGCTTAAGGGCTTCACCTACAATTTCCAGCGCTACGAGAAGGCCGGGATAGTCGGTGGCAACGGGACCGGTAAGACGACCCTCATCAACATCCTCACCGGGGAGCCGGGGACCGGTTTCCCCTTCGAGTTGACCGGGAGCGTCGAGAGGGGAGAGTCCCTGAACATAGGTTATTACCGTCAGGACGGGATCTCTTTCGACGAGGGCCAGACAGTTCTTGAGACTGTTAACGACACCCGCCTGCTCGGGAGGTTCATGTTCCACCACGACATGCTGAACAACAGGATCAGCAAGCTCTCAGGCGGTGAGAAGAGAAGGCTCTACCTCCTGACCATCCTGACCCGCCAGCCTAACCTGCTTGTGATGGACGAGCCGACCAACGACCTGGACATCATGACCCTGAATGTGCTGGAGGAGTATCTCAAGGAATATCAAGGCACTCTGATAATAGTCTCTCACGACCGTCACTTCCTTGACCGGCTCGTGGATCACCTGCTCATATTCCAGGAAGACGGCACACTGAAGGACTATGTCGGGAGTTACAGCCAGTACAGGGCCTCCCGGCCCCATGTCCAACGTCGCCCCGAGCCTGTCGAGGGCCCGAGGGAGCCGGTGGCCCGGCAGGCCCACCAGGGGGTTGACGCCGGCGGCCAGAAAGCCAGGAAACTGTCCTACAAGGAGAGCCGGGAGCTGGAAAGTCTTGAGGCACAGATAGAATCGTTGACCGCTGAGAAGGCGGATCTGGAATCGAGGCTGTCGGGAGGACTGACTGATCCGGTCGAGTTGAGGAAGGTCTCGGAAAGGTTCTCAGAGGTCACGTCACTTCTGGACGCGGCCGAGACACGATGGCTGGAGCTTTCTATTTGAAGAATCTGTCTACTTCCTTGACAGCGTGAGGAAGGGCGAAGACCACAACCCTGTCATATTCCTCGATCCTGGTCGAGCCCACGGCGATCATCGACTCGCTGCCCCTGATCACACCTCCGATCACGGAGTCTTTGGGGAAGGTGAGGTCTTTCAGCGCGCCCTTCGTGATGGCGCTGCCCGGAGGCACCGTGTACTCAAGAACCTCGGCGTCGGTCCCGCTCATGTATTTGACAAGCCTGGCCTTCCCGCTCAAAGTGAACTTGAACAGGCGGCCGGCCGTGATAAGCTTCTTGTTGATCACGGAGTCGACACCCATCTCCTCGGCCAGATGGATGTACTCGATGTTCTCGACCTCGGCGATTGTCCTCTCTACCCCGAATTTCTTCGCAGAGACGCAGGCCAGAACGTTCGCCTCATCCCTGCCGGTCAGAGCCAGAAACGCGTCACATTCCCTGACTCCTTCCTCGAGGAGGAGCCCGGAGTCGCGCCCGTCCCCGACCACAACCACCACATTGTCAGGCAATTTCTCTGACAGGGCAACGGCCCTGTCCCGGTCTTTCTCGAGGATCTTCACCAGGCTGACCTTCTTGCTGAGCTGCTCCGCCGCCAGCTCGGCGATCTTGGAGCCTCCGAGGATCATCACATTGTCGGTCTCGACATGGTTCTTTCCGAGGAATTTCATCAGGAACCTTATCCCCTCCCGCGTCGCGATGATGAAGACCAGGTCGTGGTACATCAGCTTGGTGTCGAATTTCGGCATGATGGTCTTGCCTCCACGGGAGATCGCGATGACCCTGAACTGGAGCTCGTCCTTCGTGGTGATGGCGGCGAACTCGGCTATCTTCATGTCCAGAAGGGGAGAGTCCTCCTCCAGCTTGAACACCTCCACCTGGAGTTTGCCCCTCGCGAAATCCATCGACTCGGTGGTCGACGAGTGCTTGAGGATGTCGAATATCTCGTCGGCGGCGAGCTTCTCGGGACAGAACATCAACTCTATGCCCATCTGTTTGAATATGAGCTTGTTCTCCGCTGTCAGGAAATCGTTGTCGTCAATCCTGGCGGTGACTTTCCTCGCGCCGAGGTTCTTGGCGATCAGGGCGCTGACTATGTTGACGTCCTGTGGCACGAACGGCACGACCGAGATGAACAGGTCGGCGTTCTGAACGTCCGCCTCCCTCATCACTCTCAACGACGAGGGCTGGCCCTGGATGGCCATGACATCGGCGATCGCCGTGATATTCTTGAGCCTCTGGGGGTTTTCGTCGATGATCGTGATGTCGTTCGCCTCCTGGCGCAGCATCTTGGCGAGATGGGATCCGACCTCACCGGCCCCTTGAATGACGATTTTCATATCCGTTTCCTTAGATAGGCAAATATACCATTTCCTTTGAATATCGCCAAAGGGATGATCCAACCTGGGAATAGCGCTGGGGCGGGAACACCCTGATGGCTTTCAATAAAGCTCTGGATGTCAGCGACTTCCGTCTTTGTTGCCAACTTCCTGTACTCCTTGTGCGCCTCTGTCACGGACTTGAACAGCGAGACTCTTCCGGTCAGGAGGTAAACCATGGCCGAGCAAATGTCGAGGAAATACCTGAAGGATATGGTCCTGCCCGCCTTCCTGACCGCCCTCACGGCCGCTTTCGACGGGGTTTTCCCGGAATATTCAAGGGCGTGGGTCTTGGCGAGGTTGTTCCTTAGAGTCAAGAGGTTGTTGCGGTAGTTCAGCCTGAGCTTCCAGGGGGAGTCGTTGGGCAGGGTGCCGCCTCCCACGTGATAGACCACCGAATCGGGGACCACGTTGACAGACCTTCCCTCAAGCTGGAGCCTCCAGCAGAGGTCTATCTCCTCCATGTGGGCGAAAAATCTCCCGTCAAGCCCTCCGGCTTTCTCGAAGTCATCCCTCCTCACCATGAGGCAGGCCCCTGTGGCCCAGAAGACCTTGGCGGGGGAGTCGTACTGCCCCTCGTCCCTCTCAAGCCTTTTAAGGACCCTCCCCCGGCAGAAAGGATAGCCGTAACGGTCTAGCAGGCCGCCGGCGGCCCCGGCGTACTCGAAACTACCCCTGTCTTGCCATGAGTGGAGCTTCGGGGCGCAGGCGGCGCATTCGGGATGGCTCTCCATCCACTTGACAAGCGGCTCAAGCCAGCCTTCGGTCACCTCGATGTCCGAGTTGATGAGAGTGAAAAACTCAAGGTCGGCTCCATCGGGGGAATCGACCAGGGCCTTGAAGGCAAGGTTGTAACCTCCGGTGAAGCCGTGGTTCCTGTCGAACCGGATCAACCTGGTCCCCGGGAACTCCCCGGTCATGAGCTCGACCGACCCGTCAGTGGAGCCGTTGTCAGCGACCACCACCTCGGCGCCCTCCGGCAAACTTGCCAGAAGGCCCGGAAGGAACCTCTTGAGAAAGTCCCTGGTGTTCCAGTTGAGTATGACGACAGCGGTCCTCATCGCTTACAAACTTATAAAAAAAGTTGTGATTTTTTTGACAAATGCCTATTTTTGAATCGTTTTTATGGGTTATTAAAAGGTTTTTAGTAAGTGAATCGCAGACAGGTCAATCCCTATTTGTGTGCTACTCAATCAGTTCGCATGCGCGGGCATGCGTATGCGAACTTTTTGCCCGACCAAATTCTAACTACCAAATATCTTTAATTTCACTTTATTAATTAACACCACAAACCTATGTTGCACAGAAAACAGCTGATATTGACACTTTTGTTGTCAATGGTTGCTACGTTCGGACTGTTCGCGCAGAACCGGACGGTGACGGGTGTTGTCCGCGACTCCAAGGGAGCTGCCCTTCCTGGCGCGGGAGTGATGCTCGTCGGTACAACCCAGGGAGCCGTGACCGACATCAACGGTAACTTCTCCCTCTCCGTGCCATCCGGGGCCGTCGTCCTCGACGTGTCCTCTCTGGGTTATGTCTCCAGGAAGGTCGAAGTGCCTGCCGGACAGAACAACGTCACTGTTGTCCTCGAGGATGACTCATTCTCGCTGACCGAGACTGTCGTTGTCGGTTATGGAACCCAGAAGAAGGTCAACCTTACCGGTGCCGTCGAGGCCCTTGAGGGAGAAGCCCTCGAAGGCCGTACCGGCGCCAACCTGACCCAGATGCTGGTCGGAGCGATTCCTAACCTCAACATCACCCTGGCCGACGGTAAGCCGGGACGTACCGCCGACTTCAATGTCCGTGGTACCGGCTCCATCAACGGTGGAAGCGCCCTCGTCCTCGTGGACGGTGTCGAGTCCGACCCCTCGATGATCAACCCTGACGACATCGAGAGTATCTCCGTCCTTAAGGACGCCGCCTCCTCCGCCATCTACGGAGCCAGGGCCCCTTATGGAGTCGTCCTCATCACCACGAAGAACGCGGCCGCCGGCAAGGCAAAGGTCACCTACAACGGCAACTTCTCGATGCAGAAGCCCGAGAACCTCCTCGACCTCGTCACCGACGGTTATGTCTGGGCCGAGCACTTCTACAAAGCCTACAACAACTACCAGCTCTCCAACCCCTCCGGTATCAACAAGACCCAGCAGTTCTCACTGGCCTGGCTCGAGGAGTACAAGAGGCGCCATGACAGCGGCAACTTCGGCCAGGTCATCTCCGACGGCTCGATCGGAACCAAGGGCCGTTACGTCTACTATCCCGAGAACGTCGACTACATCGGCACCCTCTACAAGGACTGGGTGTTCAGCCAGAGCCACAACCTCTCGGTCTCCGGAACTGACGGCAAGTTCGACTACTTCCTCTCCGGCCGTTACTACTACTACGACGGACTCTATGACCATCCGACGCAGACCGACCACTACAAGTCCTACAACACCCGCTTCAAGGCCGGTTACCAGGTGACTCCTTGGTTGAAGATCAACGACAACATCGAGATCGCCTACAACAACTACTACAACCCCCTGACCTTCTCCGAGGGATCAGGTGAGATCTGGAGGTGTATCGCCGACGAGGGTCACCCCTCATCCCCGATCTACAACGAGGACGGCACTGTCACCTATTCCGGCGTCTACACCATCGGTGACCTCTTCCAGGGCAAGAGCGGCCAGACCACCATCAACGAGGTCCTGAGGAACACCGCTTCCTTCACCGCCAAGTTCCTTGACAACCGCCTGAGGGTCAACGGCGACTTCACCTACAGGAAGAAGACCTACGACCGCAACAAGAGGCAGGTCCGCACCCAGTACTCCAAGGGAGTCGACTCCAACGGGGATCCCCTTATGGAGACCATCGCCTCCGCCCCCCAGTCCAGGATGTACGAATACGCCGACGCGACCCGTTATCTCGCGACTAACCTCTACGCCGAGTTCGAGGAGACCTTCGCCCAGAAGCATTATTTCAAGGCTATGGGTGGTTGGAACTACGAGCAGAGCCAGTACAAGAGGATCAACGAGGACAACACCGACCTCCTCACCCCTGATGTGGAGAACATCAACCTCGCTTTCGGAACAGATTCCAAGACTGTGGCCTCCTCATGGTCGGCCTACAAGTTCGGAGGTTTCTTCGGAAGGTTGAACTACAGTTATGACAACCGTTACCTCATCGAGTTCAACGGCCGTTATGACGTCTCCTCCAGGTTCCCCGCCAACCACCGCTGGGCCTTCTTCCCTTCGGTCTCCGTGGGTTGGAGGGTCACTGAGGAGCCTTGGTGGAATGTTTCCCCCGACGCCGTCTCCCAACTCAAGCTCCGCGCCTCCTACGGCTCGCTGGGTAACGCCAACGGTCTGGGCAACTACCAGTTCAAGCAGACTCTCGGAGTCTCCACTTCTGATTACATCCTCAACGGGATCAAGCAGCGTTACCTTTCATCTCCCGGCGCCCTCCCCGAGGACCTGACCTGGGAGACCGCCACCACCTATGACGGAGGTATCGACTTCGGCTTCCTCAACGGAAGGCTCTCCGGATCCGCTGACTACTATCTCCGTAAGACCACCGACATGATCGTGGCCGGCCCCACCGTCCCGAACGTGTTCGGAACCTCTTCACCCAAGGGCAACTACGCCGACCTTTCCACCTACGGTTTCGAGGTCAGCCTGACCTGGAAGGATAGTTTTGACCTCGGCGGCAAGCCTTTCGGCTATAGCGTCAGGGCCACCCTGTCCGACTACTACTCGATCATCGACAAGTACAACAACGCCCAGAAGACCCTCTCCACCAACGCCAACCAGTCCCTCGCCGGCAACTACTACGAGGGCATGAGGATGGGTGAGCTCTGGGGCTTCGTCTCCAACGGTCTCTGGCAGGACCAGGCGGCCATCGACGCCGCCGAGGCCGGCGCCCAGGCCGCGGGCCAGAAGTATTTCAACCCTCTCATCAGGGCCACCAAGGACTACAAGACCCGCCTGGGTGACACCAAGTACGAGGACCTGAACGGCAACGGCTACATCGACCGCGGCAAGAACACCGTCGACGATTCGGGCGACCGTAAGATCATCGGTAACGAGGATCCCCGCTACATGTACAGCTTCACCCTCAACGCTGACTGGAACAACTTCTGGTTCACTGCGTTCTTCCAGGGCGTGGGCAAGCAGGACTGGTATCCTTCCAACGAGACTTCCACAATGTGGGGACAGTACAACCGTCCTTACGGTTACTTCCCGAAGTGGCATCTGGGCAACTACTGGACCGAGGATAACACCGACGCCTACCTGCCTCGTTACTCCGGCTACAACGACACCTTCTACAAGGGTACCTGGGCCGCCAACACCCGTTACCTCCAGAATGTGGCCTACATCCGCCTGAAGAACATCCAGTTCGGTTACAACCTGCCCAAGTCGCTGGTCAGCAAGATCAACGTCGAGCAGATCGGAATCTACTTCACTGGTGAGAATGTCTGGACCTGGTCTCCCCTGTACAAGTTGACAAGGGACATCAACGTCTCCAACATCGGTGTGTCTGATATCGACCTCAACACCGGCCGCGGCGACGCCTACAACTACCCGATCATGACCACCTACTCACTTGGTATCAACATCACTATCTAAAACGGATCACACGATTAAAAAGAATATATTCGCACTTCTTGCAATAGGAGCGTTGCTGATCACCGCCTGCGACTTCAACGAGGAGCCCAAGTCCTCCGCCAGTGTCGACATGGTGTTCAGTTCCGAGGGTGGTCTGCAGACCTATGCATATTCATTCTACCAAGTCCTCCCGACTTACGCTGACGCTTCCCACAGGAACGCCACCCTGGACTACGGTCCCAAGCAGTCCGTGAGCGGAATGGAGGTTGGTGCCTACACGGTCAACACTTCCACCAGCTGGTCATGGACCGCGCTGCGTAACATCAACTTCTTCCTCGAGAACAATGTCGACGAGAGGGTTCCCGCGGCTGTCCGTAACAACTACAGCGGAATAGCCCGCCTGTTCAGGGCCCGTTTCTACTTCGACAAGCTCGTCACCTACGGCCCTGTCCCGTGGATCGACAAGGTCTTCAACTCCCCGGAGGATCCCGACCTTTACAATCCCCGTGACACCAGGGATCTCATTATCAGCAAGATAATCGAGGATCTCGATTTCGCCTACAACAACATCACGGTCGCCAGCGCCACTTCCAACTCCTCGACCGTCAACAAGTGGATCGCGATGGGCTTCAAGTCCCGCGTCTGCCTGTTCGAGGCCGCCTGGAGAAAGTACCACGCCAACGACCAGCTTGACGTGGCCCGCACCGGCTGCACCCAGTACTCGGCGAACGACCTCTACAACCTGGCCGCCCAGGCCGCGAAGGAGGTTATCGACAAGGGCCCCTACAAACTCCATGGTGGCACAGCCTACAAGGGTGGTGGTACCGGAGCCTACCGCGAGCTCTTCACTTCCATCGACACCCAGACCGACGAGGTCATGCTCGCCATCGTCTGCGACGCCGCCATCCAGCTCGGAGAGAACAACTGGTGGTGGAACTCCTCCACCTATGGTCCTCACCTCGGGATGTCCCGCAAGTTCGCGAAGACCTACCTGAACATCGACGGCACCCCGTACAACGAGTTCAACGACGACGGCTCCTACAAGCAGTTCTTCGAGGAGACCAAGGGTCGTGACCCTCGTATGAACATGACCCTGCGCGCCTATGACTACATCCGCAAGACCCCTGCAGGCGACGCTCTCACGCCCGCCAACTTCCAGGGTCACGCGCTGTCCGGCTACCAGGTGACCAAGTTCGTCATGGATGACATCAGCTACGACGACGCCCGTACCAACGACAACAACACTCCTCTGATGCGTCTGGGAGAGATCTTGCTGAACTACGCCGAGGCTAAGGCGGAGCTTGGCACCCTCACCGACGCCGACTGGGCCCAGACCGTGGGCGCCCTGCGCAAGAGGGCCGGAATCACCGGCGGTACCGCCGCCACCGGCACCCTGACCGCGAGACCCACCGAGGCTGACCCGTACATGGCCGCCTATTATCCCCCGATGGCCAACAATCCCGTGCTGCTCGAGGTCATGCGCGAGAGGGAGATCGAGCTCGCTTACGAGGGCTTCCGCCTGATCGACCTCAAGCGCTGGGGTCTCTGCAACCTCTGGGTCGAGGATCCTTGGGAGGGAATATTCATCCCCGCGATCAACGCCCCGGTCGACCTCAACGGCGACGGTAAGGCTGACGCTTACTTCTACGACACCGACTCCATCGGTGACTCCTCACAGGCCGCCATCGGTGTCTATGTCGGTACGAAGAAGAACAACTACCTGAATGTCAAACCTGTCGATGGTGGTTACTTCATCTACTACGCCATGCCCGGCAGGGATTGGCCTCAGAGGCAGTATCTCTATCCTATCCCTCAGGTCGTTCTCGATCTCAACTCGGACAAGAACCAGTTGACCCAGAACCCCGGTTGGTAGTCGATCCTGTTTGATCGAGGAAGTTCCTTCAGGATTTTTCCTGACGGAACTTCCTCTTTTTTGTTATATTTGTGACATGATAAGACTGTCCAGATTGTTTTTGGCCATCGCAGGGTCGGTTTCTCTCCTCACCGGATGCGGAAAGGAGAAGCCTCTGGATTTTGACATCGACCGTCCTTCTTACGATAGCAATCAGGCTGACCTACAGAAGTATCCAGCTTCGGGAGAGATCAAGATAATCAGTTTCAACGTCCGTTACGGTACCGCCAAGGAGACCAACTCGAGCAACAATTGGTCGAACCGGTCCGCGGCCTGCCTGGCGATGATAAAAGACCACAAGCCGACCTGCATAGGCTTCCAGGAGGCCGTCTATGACATCCAGTTCCTATGGTTCAAGGATCAGCTCAAGGACGAGTACGACGGATTCGGGGTAGGTCGCGACAACGGCAAGGACAAGGGGGAGTGCATGGGCATCCTTTACCGGAAGTCCGAGGTCAAGTTGATCGACGGCGGCACTTTCTGGCTGTCCCCGACCCCTGACCTCTGCTCCAAGGCTGTCGAATGGGACGCGGCCTGCTTCCGCACCGCCACCTGGGGAATATTCGAGGTCATCGCCACCGGCAAGCGTTTCTGCTACATCAACACTCATCTCGACCACAAGGGCTCTAAGGCCCGCTCGGAATCGATGAAACTGATCGCGGAGCGCTTCCGGCAGTACAATCCTGACTACAGCCTTCCCCAGTTCCTCTCCGCCGACTTCAACGCCCAGCCCTCGGACGCGATATTCCAGAGTATCCCCAACATGCGCAACTCAAGGGACCTGGCCCCTTCCGGCAAGACCGACAACAACACCACCTACAACGCCTGGGGCAACAACAGCAATTCCCACATAGACAACATCTTGTTCTCCTCTCCCGCCCAGGTGAAGGAATATCACACCATAACAGAACCTTACAACAGCGTGGCGTACCTGTCGGATCATTTCCCGATCTACGCCATCTTCTCGCTTTAACATAATGACCGTCTCCATGAAACACATTCTCGTCGCCGCGGCCCTGACTCTTTGTCTTTGCGCCGCCAACGCCCAGGATCCCAGGACCCTGACATGGTCCTACAAGCCTTATCCCGATGTCGAGACCGCCTGGACGAAGGCCCCGGCCGGGTACAAGCCGTTCTACATGTCAACCTTCTCCCGTCACGGGAGCCGCTATCTTCTCTCGGACGAGGCCTACACCAAGCCGCTGGAGATCCTTGAGGCCGCGGGTAGGGGAGGCTTCCTGACCGAGACCGGCAAGAGCCTTCTCGAGGATGTCAGGAAGATAGCCGACGACGCTGTCGGCCTTTCCGGGATGCTTCTCCCGAGAGGCGGGCGGGAGCATCGGCACATCATGGAGAGGACGGTTTCCCGCTATCCTGAGATATTCACTGGCTCCGACAGCAAGATCGACGTCTACGCTTCGACGAGCCAGAGATGCATCATGAGTATGGCCTACAGCCTGGACGCCATCACGGCCAAGAACCCGAAGATGAGGTACGACCGCCATGTCGGCCCGAAGGTCCAGGGAATAGTGTTCAACTCCTTCCCGGTCTCCGCGGCGTCAAGGGAGTACGGCCGTGACTACGACGGCAGGGTCCTGGCCGAGGGGGCTAACGAGGCCCTCCTCGACAAGATATTCACCTACGGCGAGGCCGGCAAGGCGAAGTACATGGATCAGGTGGACCGCGCGAGACTCACCCGGTACCTCTGGGAGCTCGCCATCGACAACGCCCTCAACGACGAGCTCGGTGTGGATCTTTTCAAGTACTTCGATTACAATGACTTCTACGGGGTCTGGAGAGCCGTGAACTGGAAGGAGTATTTCATAATCGGCCCTTCTGAGGAGTACGGGGAGATCGTCCGCGATGAGGCCTCCACCACCCTCAGGCACATGATCGAGCACGCCGACAAGGCCCTGGCCGACGGGGAGTACAAGGCCACTCTCAGGTACGGCCACGACTCCCAGCTGGCCCCCTTGGCCGTCGAGATGGACATCGAGGGCTGTTGCGAGCCGGTGGCTGATCCGGACCATCCGGAGAAGACCTGGATCCTCGACGATATCTGCCCGATGGGCGCCAACATCCAGATGGTGTTCTTCAAGAAGAAAGGGTCGAAGGACATCCTTGTGAAGGTCCACCTCAATGAGAACGAGGTGAGGATCGCCGGGGTCAAGACCGACAAGTGGCCCTACTACCACTGGTCCGACCTGCGCGCCCATTACATGGACGTCCTGGAGAACCGTCCGGCGTTCAACAAGGGCGGATGGCAGCGCGACACGGTCCAGGACGGTCTGGTCTACCTGCGTTACAGCGGCAAGGAGGAGTTCTCCGGTGCCCAGCAGATCGTCTCCGCCGTCGATGTGGACCTGAACAATCCCCGCTACAGCGTGAAGTTCACCTACGACAAGGACAGGATCTCGACTTCTGACGCCTTCAAGAAGGCCGGCGCCGTGGCCACGATCAACGCCACCTACGAGCCGGAGTCGGTGTTCATCAAGGTGGACGGGGAGGTATTCCAGAATATTCCCAGTGACATAGTACCCACCGTCGGCGGTGTCCCTCAGTGGAAGAGTGACTGCTCCATCAGCACCGATGGCAAGGATGTCAAGATTGAATATACCGGCAAGGGCCTCACTGTGCCGGAGCAGAGGGAGGCTTACGCGGCTTCGGCCTATCCCGACGTGTTCACCAGCGCCCCGATGCTCATCGACGACTTCATCCCGGTAGGGAAGTACTTCGCCACCAGCACCTTGACCCAGGAGCAGTTGGAGAAACTCTTCTACGAGGACCCTGTCCGCCACCAGGGTGTCAGGCATCCCCGTTCCGCCGCCGCCCTCACCGAAGACAACCATCTCATCCTGCTCGTCGTGGACGGCCGCAGGCCGGGAATCGCCGAGGGGATGAGCGCCTATGAGCTCACTTCCTTCATAGAGAAGCATTTCCACCCCCGCCAGGCGATCAACCTGGACGGCGGCGGATCAACCGCCCTTTGCGTCAAGGGGATGGGACAGACAGAGACAGATGTGGTCAATTACCCCTCCAAATCCCGCACCTTCAAGCATGACCAGGAGCGCCGGGTGATCACCCACATCCACATTCTCGACAACCAGGAATAATCCTGATTTAAATACGAACAGGCGGAGCCCGAGAAGGCCCCGCCTGTTTTTAATGTTCCGCGAACCCGCTAGTCCTTGTGGCAGTCGCCATGATGGCAGCAGTCGCCGTCGTCGTGGTGCTTGCAGGGATGGCCCTTCTTGAGCTCTTTCTCGGTGGCTTCCCTGACCTCGACCACCTTGCCGGTGAAATTCAAGGTCTTGCCTGCCATGGGATGGTTGAAATCCATGACAACCTTCTCGTCGGTGACAATGTGGACGATGCCGTTCACAACCTGTCCCGTGTCGCTCATCATCGGGATCATCCTGCCCACCGCGAGGAGGTCGTCCCGGACCTTCCCGTCGATCATGAACGCCTCCTTGGGCAGGTCGATCAGTTTGGTCTCGTCAAAGACGCCGTAACCCTCCTCGGGGGTGAGAGTGAAGGCGAACTCCTCTCCGGGTTCCTTGCCTTCCACCTCGCTCTCGAACTTGGGGAGAAGCATCCCTGTTCCGTGAATATACTCAAGCGGGCGGGTCTCGTCGGCCTTGTCCGCCAGGGCCCCGTCCACGATCAGCTCATAGGTGAGGCTGACGACTTTGTTCTTTTCTGCTTTCATCTATCTATATATTAATTAATGATTTCAAGCGCTGAAATCCACATCCTTGAACGCCAGGGTCGGGATGAGCTTCGACTTGCAGGCCCTCGCGTCGTCCCCGGCGGCCAGGAGGTTCCCCCAGAGGGTCAGGAGATTGCCGGTTATGAGCGTCTCCCTGACCGGATGGACGATCTTCCCGTCCTTGAACAGGAACCCCTCGACCCCGAAGGAGAAGTCGCCCGTCGCCGAGTTGCTGTTCCCCCCGTTGAATCCCGTGACGAGAACGCCGTCCCCGACAAGGGCCATGATCCCGTCCCTGTCCATGGTCGAGGGCTTTTCGAGCCATGGCGCCACACAGGGCTCCAGGACGGGCCTCATCACATCCTCTATGGTCGGGGCGATCCCCATCTTGTTCGACATGTAGGTGTTCACGAAATATTCCTTCACAACGCCCTTCTCGATCACGGGAGTCTCTTTCGAGGCCACTCCCTCCGAGTCGAAAAGCCGGGAGCCTGTCCGGCCTTCGCGGAGAGGCCTGTCCCAAATATCGAGCCATTCCGGGAAAATCCTCTTCCCGAGAGAGTCGAGAAGGAAAGAGTTCTTCTGCTGGAGCGAGAACGCGCTGAGCGCCGCCGTCAGGGGAGTGACGAGCCTCGAGGAGTTCTCGCTGTCCACGACCATGGTGTATTTGCCGCCCGGGATGGCGACAGGGCCGATCTGGGCAGTCGCCCTCTGGAAGGCAGTCTCGCCGCAGTCTTTGATATTCAGGTCTTTAAGCCTTGGGGTGGAGTCCCACCAATAACCGCTGAATCGGTTGCCCCCGGCGTCCTTCACCGTCATCTCGACCCCATATTCAAAAGAGGTCTCGGTGTGGCGGCACCGCAGGCCGTTGGAGTCCAGGACGAGGGAGTCGAAGATCGAGTCGGAATATTCCCCCTCCTCGGAGATCAGTCCGTCCGCCTCCCTTATCTTGAATATCGAGGCGTCCATCGCCATCCTGAGCCTCTCGTCCGAGGTCAGGGTGGGGTAGGACGGGTCATAGAGGTCAAGTTCCCTTCCGGTCTGGGCGTTCTTGGCTGTCCTTGACGGGTCCGGAAGATCCCTGCACGGATCCTCCGCCAGCATCCTCACTGTCGCGACTGATCTGTTTATGAAGCTGTCCAACTCGCTCTCAATCAGCCTGTTGGTCGAGAAAGTCCCGTACTTCCCGTCCACGAACAGGCAGACACTCATCGACCTGTCCAGGCAGTGACTGACCTTGTCGAGCTCCCCGTTCAGTGTGCCGAAAAGCTCCATAAGGCTTTTATTCAGGGTGACCCGAGCTTTGTCCGCCCCGGCCGCCAGCGCCTTCTCAAGGCAAGTCTCGGCTATCCTGATCTCTTCAGCCGAAAGCATCCCGTTGATCTCTCCCATCCTATTCTCCTCCTACCGTTAAACTGTCCACCAGCACTGTCGGGATCCCGCAGGAGACCGGGCAGCTCTGCCCCTTCCCGCAAGTCCAGGCCCCCTCGTCCACCTTCGGGTCGTTCCCGACGGCGACAATGTCCGCCAGCGCCTGGGGGCCGTTGCCGATTATATTGATATCCTTCACCGGCATAGTCAGCCGGCCGTCCTCGATGAGGAAGCCGCTCTTCACGAAGAAGGTGAAGTCGCCTTCGCCGATCTGCACCTGCCCGTTGCTGAACTGGTCCACGTAGATTCCTTTCCTGACGGAGGCTATAATGTCCTCCTTCGCCGATTTTCCCCCGAGCATGTAGGTCGCTCTCATGCGGGGGATCGGGGCGTAGCGGAAACTCTCCCTGCGCCCGTTGCCGGTGGAGGAGACCCCGAAATGGGTGGCGCTGACGCGGTCGTGGAGGTAGGACTCCAGGATCCCGTCCCTCACCATGAAGGTCTTCTGCCCGGGGACTCCCTCGTCGTCGAGATTGACCGCTCCCCGGTTGCCGGTGATGGTCCCGTCATCGACTATAGAAATGTCCTCCCGGCAGACTCTCTCGCCGATCCGACCGCTGAATATCGATTGCCCTTTCCTGTTGAAGTCGGCCTCGAAGGCGTGTCCCATGGCCTCGTGGAGCAGGATTCCGGAGGCACCGGCGCCCATCACGACCGGCATCCGGCCGCCCTTGGGCCTCTTGGCGGCGAACCTCTCATCCACGCCTTTCACCGCCTCCGCGGCGAGTTCCTCGAGGAGGGCGTCTGTCAGCATCTCCACCCCTGCCCGATAGCTTCTTGAGACAGTCTTGTTCTCGATCCTTCCGTCCTGGATGAACACTATCGACGCGGCGATGGTGCCCATGGGGCGGGTGTCGAAGGTGAGCTCGCCGAGGGAGTTGAACATGAGGATGTCAGAGACTTGGTCGGAGAGGGAGATTATGACCTTGTGCACCCGGGGATCCTTGGCGCTGATGGTACGCTGGAGGCGTTCCATGAAAGGCTTGAACCCGCCGGCCTCAGCCTCGCGCCAGTCCAGCGCCATCGGGTAGCGGTCCTTCGGGAAACCGGGTAGCCGGTCGCGACCTTGGCTACCGGCCGTACTCAGCCGCGGCGAAGCGAGGATGGACTCGTCCGGAGTCAGAGGTCGGACCGGCTCTTGGATTGGCTCTCGGACCGGCGATTGCCGGGATGCTCCGGAGGCGATCAGGGCGGCTGCCTTGACGGCCGAGGCCATCGACCGCATGTCCGTGCTCTCCGAATAGGCGTACCCCGTACGGTCTCCCTTCAGGACACGTATCCCCACGCCATAATCCACGTGGAATCCCCCCGAGGAGACAATCCCGTCCCTCAGCAGCAACTCATGGCACGTCGTGTTCTCGAAATAGAGGTCGCTGTAGCTTCCTCCCTCCTTTATTCCTGACCAGACCAGCTCCTCAAGCCCCTGCCTGGTCACCTGGAACAGGTCCAGGTAGTAACTCTCGTTGTTATACATTCTTTCTCTTGCTCGCTTCCCTCAACTCTTTCTCGTAGGCCGAGTTGATGGTCTTGATCTTGCCGAAGGCCTCAGGATCCCTCACAGTCAGCCCCGCCTCCGAGCTCTCCGCCACCAGCTTGAGCTTGTCCTCTGAGTTGTCGCAGATTATCCACCTGTCGCTGACCGGCATGAAATCCCTGAACAAATAGTGCAGGCCCACGTTGTAGCGCCTCCGGATTGTCTCCTCCTTGATGTTATGCCCCCCGGAGGCCACTCTCGCCTTGACCCTGGAGACAGCCAGGTCAGGGGAGTTCAGCCAGAGGTAGAGGATGGTCACATGGTAACCTATCGCCTTGGCGTCCTTGATCACCTTCAGTAGAGATCTCGTGGCCAGGGTCGTCTCGATGCAGAAGTCCTTCCTCTGCTCGAGAAGGCGCTTCATCTTGATCAGCATATAGCGGCTGGCGCCGACGGAGGCTGTCTCAGGGCTGAACGGGGCGAGGTGTTTCGCGAACTCGTCGGAGTTCACGAACTCGCTGCAGCCGAGCATCTCAGGAAGAACCGCGTAGGAGGCGGTGGTCTTGCCCGAGCCGTTGCAGCCGGATATGATGAAGAGCCTTGGCATATTCATCACAAAAATACTAAATTCGCGTGAAGTGACCTCCATTAAATGATTAATTCCTCGACAATCACTTTGGGCGACGCCGTCAAGGAATCCCGTCCGACCGCCTTCTCCACCATGGTGAAACCGGCCGGCTCGGCGTGCAACCTCGATTGCTCCTATTGCTACTACCTCGACAAGACCATCCAGTACGGAGGCAAGGAGGCTGTGATGAGTGACGCGCTGCTCGAGGAATATATCCGGCAATATATCACCGCCAACGCCGTTGACACCGTGACCTTCTGCTGGCACGGGGGCGAGCCCCTTCTTCTCGGGTTGGATTTCTACCGCAAGGCGGTCGGGTTCCAGAGGAAGTACGCTTCGGGGAAAAGGATAATCAACACCATCCAGACCAACGCCACCCTGATCGATGAGAATTGGTGCGAGTTCTTCAGGATGAATAACTTCCTTGTGGGGGTATCGCTCGACGGCCCCTGGGATATTCATGACGGCTTCCGCCTCGACAAGCTGGGGAGACCGACCTGGGAGAGGGTGATGGCCTCGGTGGAGACGCTTAAGCGTTTCGGCGTGGAGTTCAACACCCTGAGTGTCGTGAACTCCCGCTGCGAGGGCCGCGGGAAGGAGATATATTCATTCTTCAAGTCCATCGGGAGCCATTACATGCAGTTCCTCCCCGCCGTGGAGCACGTTGTGGACAGGCCAGACTTCCACAGGCCGGTGATAGTCTCGCCGGAGACCCCCGGGGCTATGCTGGCCCCGTGGAGCGTGAGCGCCAAAGGCTACGGAGAGTTCCTCAAGGACATTTTCGACGAGTGGGTCGTGAGCGACGTGGGGGAATATTACGTGCAGATGTTCGACGCGACCCTGGCCCAGTACTGCAACGTCCGGCCCGGGGTCTGCTCGATGTGCGAGACCTGCGGCGACTGCCTCGTGGTGGAGCATAACGGGGACGTCTACAACTGCGACCATTTCGTCTATCCGGAGTACCTGCTCGGGAACATCAAGGAGCGGCCGCTGGTTGACATCTACAACGATCCCAAGCGGTTCCGCTTCGGGGTGGCCAAGAGGACGGGCCTGCCCAGGGAGTGCCTGAAGTGCCGTTTTTATTTCGCCTGCCGTGGAGAATGCCCGAAGCACCGCTTCCTCGCCCCGGCACCGGTCGGTGAGCCAGTCGAACCGGCTGTCGGATCACCGGCGGGGCCCGCCGCTCCGTTCGTGCCCGCGAGGAACGCCCTCTGCGCCGGGCTGAAAGACTATTTCAGGTACACCCAGCCCTATTTCGAGAAGATGAGGGATCTGCTATTGTTGAAAAAGGCCCCGGCCGGAGTGATGCCGTGGGCCCGTAAAAGAATGAGTGAGAATGGAAGATAGCGTCAGGCGGCTGCTCGTCGAGTGGGCCGAGACTTACAATGACCCCAAGTATTTCCTTGAGGACCCGATAGCCTTCCCGCGGCGGTTCGCCGGAATGGCCAGGTCCGGCCGGGCCTCGGTCAAGGATGTCGAGGTCGCGGCCATATTCGCCGCCCATTTCGCCTGGGGCCGCCGGGCGATGATAGTCAGGGACTGCGGCAGGCTGTTCGACGAGATGGGCTGGAGGCCATATGAATATGTGATGAGAGGGGAGTGGCGCTCCGATCCATGCAGCATCCACCGCACAGTCAAGTGGTGCGATGTGGCGGCTATCTGCTCCCGCCTGAAGACTGTGTATGAGGAGCTTCCGAGCCTGGAGGCTTTGAGCCAGGAGGAGATCCGGGCCAGGATATTCGGACAGAAGCCCGACCCCAAGGCGCCCAACAAGAAGATCAACATGATGCGCCGCTGGATGGTCCGGCGGGACGGCAAGGTTGATCTCGGCCTTTGGAAAGACACCGATCCGGCGAGCCTCCTGATCCCTCTCGACGTCCACGTCTATGACGAGGCTGTCGCCCTAGGCCTGACCTCCCGGAAGCCCAAGGACATAGTCACAGTAAAAGAAATCACCGGGGTGTTCGATGACATCTTCCCCGGTGATCCATGCAAAGGTGACTTCTCGCTATTCGGCTACGGAGTCACACATCCGAGATAATAATTCTAAGAGTTAGTCACTCTCTCAAGCCATTTCACCATCCCGAACATGACGCCCATCGAGATGAGGCAGAGGCAGGCGAAAACGCCCCAGCACCATCCCAGAGGCATGACATTGTACATCTTCGGGCCGAGGAAGAGGAAGAGGTTCCCGACGGCGGTCGCCCCGAGCCAAAGTCCCTGGCAGAGACCCTGCATGCTCTTAGGGGCCACCTTCGACACGAAGGAAAGTCCGAGAGGGGAGATGAAAAGCTCGGCGACAGTCAGGAAGAAGTACATCACGATCAGCACCCACGGACCGGCCTTCATGGAAGCCTGGGCGGCGGTGTCCTGGGCGAGGAAATCCTGGGCTGAAGGATAGCCCATATTGAAGGAGAACAGGGACAGGAAGATGTACGCTATCGCCGCTATTCCCATTCCGTAGGCGATCTTTCTCGGGGTGGAGATCTGACGGCCTCTCTTGCCGAGCCAGCCGAAGAACCACATGATGAAAGGAGTGAGGACAATCACGAAGAACGGGTTGACAGCCTGCCAGATCTCAGGGGCTATCTTGCTGGTGTTCACGAAGTCACGAGCGAAGAATGAGAGCGATTGGCCGTTCTGGTGGAAACTGAACCAGAAGAAAATCACGACGCCGAGGACGGCGAACAGGGCATACATCCTCTGCTTGATCTCCTTAGCCATGGCGAGTTTCTCCTCCTCCGTGTAATCTGAGGAGACAGCGGACTCTTTCTTCCCGGGATTCGGGAACAAACGCTTTGTGCAAAGGAATATCGTCAGGGAGATCAGCATGGCGATCACCGAGGCGATGAATGAGAAATGGACTCCAGTGTTGAAATAGTCAAGGTAATTCGAGCAGAACTGGCCGATGGCCTCGGTGTTGGCGGGATCGAGAACCGCTCCGGCGTTGGCGGCCTCCGCGATCAGGTTATTTGACACGGTGCCGTCAGTTATGAAGTTGTGGCACAGGCGGGGCAGCTGGGCGTTGTAGGACACATTGTGGAGCCCGAGCCACCATTGGCGGATCAACGGGGCCACAAAGGGGGCGATAAGACCTCCGATGTTGATGAACACATAGAAGATCTGGAATCCGGAGTCGCGCTGGCCCTGGGCCCACTTCAGTTTCTCAGGCCCTTCCTTGGCGGCCTCGGCCTCGAAGTCATCGTAGAGCTGGCCGACTATGGCCTGGAGATTACCCTTGAACAGACCGTTACCGAAGGCGATCAGGAATAGGGCGACGCAAGTGAAAGGAAGCAGCCAGATCTTGTTCGTCGGCGTGGCGAAAATCGGGATGGACAGCAGAGCGTAACCTACCGCCATGACAATCAATCCCTTCTGGATGGTACCCTTGTAATCGGACGTCTTGTCCGCTATGATTCCGCCGACGAGGGCGAGAACATAGATGCCACAGTAGAAGAATGAATAGATAACACCAGCGCTTGTGTCGGTGAGACCGAACTTCGAGCAGAGGAACAGAGTCAGGACCGCGTTCATGATGTAGTAGCCGAAACGCTCTCCCATATTACTGAGGGCGGCCGCTAGCAGTCCTTTAGGATGGTTTTTGAACATATTTGTTTGTTTTGGTTTGATTCCAAAATGATTCCTTAAAAATACGTATTATTGTCCGATTCTCCAAATCCGCCCCCCTCAAGCCCCGCCTGCCCAGTCTCCTGCCTCCTCTCTCCCTGCCGCCTTTTACCTTCCACCACTTTCTGCCGTGTTCCCTCCATGTTCCCTCCATGTTCTGCCGTGTTTCACCTTATTTACCTCCTTTTAAGCCTTTCACACTTCCTGCCACCAACACTTCTTGCCTCCCACACTTCCTGCCTCCCGGTCCAGGTGGAACCAGGCATGTCGCGCCTGCGCCGAAATACCCCAGAAATCGGCGCCGGTGGAACCAGGCATGTCGCGCCTGCGCCGAAATACCCCCGAAACCGGTCCAGGTGGAACCTGGCATGTCGCGCCTGCGCCGAAATGCCCCTGAAACCGGTCCAGGTGGAACAGCAGAAGTCGCGCATGAGCCGGAAAGGAGGAAGGAAGGGTTTGGGACAGGGAAGGGGTAGACACGGTCACGCCATCCGGCAAGGTCTATTCAGAAGTTTTCCAGAAATCTGGTGACATCTGAATATTCAATTCCAAGAATCCTGGCGATTTGGTTGAGGTCCGCGCTGAAGCGTCGTCGTACCTCTGACACAAGCGTCGCCATCTCATCGGTCGTGAGATCCGCTTGAAAGGATTTCCGGAATAGAGAATGGCATAGGTCCGGAACCGCTGAGGAGATCACCTGATCCTTGAAAGAAACGCTTCTCGAATTATTCTCGAGGCGCCGTCTCGCTTTCGAGGAATTGATCAAGAAATAATTCAGCCTCTTGGGAGTACGGAAAAGAGATTCGACAAAGGAGACAGGCACATATGATTCCGGAAGGATATACCCATTCTCCCCGACAACCATATTCCCGGGAACAGAATCCCTGCTGTGGAGTAGTCGGGTTCTTCCTTTCATCGATAAGCTGTCTATCCTTCTTCCCTTCGGTCTAGTCATTTTGAAATATGTGTCACCGGTTCCCCAGGGATAGTCCGTCGGCTGGAGGCAGATGTTCGCCGCGACACTGTTCATCAGTACATATGCTATCGCCCTCTCGAGCGACTCGTCCTCAATCCCGAGGCTCTGACTGTCAACACCGTTATTCCTGAAGAAATCCTTAACCCCATATTTCCTGTGAAGTCGCATGCTGAACCTTCTTTTGAACTCGGAAATAAACGCTCGAGCTTCTTCCTCCCGGCATTGAAGGACAAAGTGCACATGGTTCGACATCAGTATGAAAGCCAGCACGTTAACCCCTATGGCGAAGGATACTATCGCCACGTAGTTCATGGCCACTCTGAAATCGTCGTCGTCCCTGAACCAGATCTTGTCGGTGAGATGATCCGTGGTGATGAGGAAGAAACTCATCTCCTCTGAAGTGTAAGATTCCATAGTCGTTTAAGTTTTCTCAAAAATAGGGAATCACCTCTGAATATCCAAACTTTCACCTTAATTCCTATGAAACCGGTTCAGGTGGAACAGCAGAAGTTGCGCCTGCGCCGAAATACCCCTGAAATCGGTGCAGGTGGAACCGTGCGTGTCGCGCCTGCGCCGAAATCCCCCCGAAACCGGTCCAGGTGGAACCGTGCATGTCGCGCCTGCGCCGAAATCCCCCCGAAACCGGTCCAGGTGGAACCTGGCATGTCGCGCCTGCGCCGGTCAAGGCAGGAGTGGGGATGAGAGAGAGCCGCGGGAGCGGGGGGTGTATGAATATTCAGAGGCTTTTGTTATATTTGTAAACTATTAAGGTAAGAAGGAGATGAGGATCGGGACGGTCATTATGAAAGGGGTCATGCGGGCGCTGGGGGCGCTTCCGCTAGGCTTCCACTATGCCTGCGCCCGGCCGATGAGCTGGTTCCTGGGAAAGGTCATGAGGTACCGCAGGGACGTTGTGATGGTCAATCTCTCCCGCTCCTTCCCCGACAAGAAGTATAAGGAACTCAACGAGATAGCCGATCGCTTCTACTCATGGTTCGGCCGCTTGGCCGCTGAGACGATCTGGTTCGGGGGCTGCCGGAACCCAGAGCGCCTGCACCGTCAAAGGCTGGTTGAATATTCAAACATCGACCTCTTCGACGAGGTGTACCGGGAGAGTAAGGGGATGGTGGTCCTGTCCGCTCATATGGGCAACTGGGAGCTGGTCGGAGGTGTCTTCTGCTATGATTACCGGGAAGGCGGCCGGAGGCCGGAGGGCTTGGAGACCAATGATGTGGTCTTCGTCTACAAGCCTCTAAAGAGCAAGATGTGGAACGAGATTTTCAGGGTCAACCGCTGCGCCCCCGTGCTTTACCTCAATTATGACAGTTATGTGAGTTCCGAGGACTTCCTCCGCTTCGCCATAAAGAACAGGTCCCACAAGTACATCTACAACTCCATATCCGACCAGAGCCCTTACTGGAACTCGACGGCGAACGATACAGTGGAGTTCATGAACCAGAAGACCAAGACCATGCTCGGGGGCGCGTCCATCGCCAGCAAGTTCGGCTGGGCGGTGCTGTACTCTGCCATGGTGCCGAGGGAAGGCGGCGGCTACGAGTGGCGGTTCACCGAGATCACCAGGGACGCCTCCTCGATGACGCCCCACGAGATCATGCGGGAGTATTACAGTCTCCTCCAGGCGGACATCGAGGCTTATCCCTGGTGCTACCTGTGGTCCCACAAAAGATGGAAGAAATGATATTTAAAATTATGAATATGAGAATGAATCGAAGACTGTCGACCCTTGTCGCGCTCGCCCTTGCGCCCGCGGCCGCCGCGCTCGCGCAGGACGCGATGGGGACTGTTTCCTACGCCCTGCCCAAGACGACCATCACCTTTGAGGTAGAGGCCGTCCTGGAGAACTTCTACGCGGGCCCCTACGCCAAATATGCCCAGAAATACCTGGGTGTCAACGCCCGCCAGGAAGACCAGCGGACCTGCACCCTGAGCGCCGTCAAGATGACCCCGTACATCGAGGCCGACCAGACCCAGCGCTACTATGTCACCCCCGACAAGGGCGCCCTGTCCTTCCTGTCCCTGACTTCCCAGGGCCTTGTCGCCGTCAGCGACGGCTCCTTCGGCAACGGCTCCCAGTGGAGGTTCGCCTCCCAGGCCGGGGCTGATTTCTCCGACAAGGGGGTGAGCTCGAACCTGACTTCCGAGGCCACGACCCTGTTCCGCGGGGTTGATGGCAACCGTGTGGCTGTCCAGCAGAACATGGTAGTACAGAAGTCCCTTGAGCAGAGGGCCCAGGAGGCCGCCGAGATGATATTCGACCTCCGTAAGAAGAGGGTACAAATCGTGACCGGCGACACCGATGCCACCTACAGCGGGGAGGCCATGGGAGCCGCGCTCGCCGAGATCGCCGCCCTGGAGAAGGAATATATGTCCATGTTCATAGGCTACAGCGACTTCCAGACCCAGAAGATGAAGTGCGACGTGGTTCCCGAGAAGGACCGCAAGTCACAGACCTATGTCGCTTTCCGCCTCTCCGACACCGACGGGATAGTCTCCTCCGACAACATGTCCGGAAAGCCTTATCTCCTCGAGCTGACCCCCCAGGCTGTCTCTCCCGCCTCCGGGAAGCCGGCCGCCGCGAAGGGCGCCGTCGCCGTCTACAGGATCCCGGCGATCTGCTCTGTGAAGCTCACCGACGGAGTGAACCCTATCCTTCAGGACCGCGTGGCCGTCTATCAGCTCGGCTACGAGAGCTATTTCCCGATTTCATCGAAATAAACACATAACACTATGACAATCAAAGATCTAGAGCCAAAGGCCGTTTGGGAGAATTTCTATGGCCTGACAAGGGTTCCCCGCCCTTCAAAGCACGAGGGAAAAGTCCAGGAATACCTGCTCCAGTGGGGCAAGGACCATGGTGTTGACGTCAAGCGCGACGACACCGGCAACATCATATTCACAGCCCCCGCCACTCCCGGGTTCGAGAACCGCAAGGGCGTCATCATGCAGGCCCACATGGACATGGTTCCCCAGAAGACCGCTGAGACCAAGCACGACTTCCTGACCGATCCCATCGAGACCGAGATAAAAGGGGAGTGGGTGGCCGCCAAGGGTACCACCCTCGGAGCGGACAACGGAATCGGGGTCGCCCTCGCCCTGTCCGTCCTTCAGGACAAGACCCTCAAGCACTGCCCGCTGGAGGCCCTCATCACCTATGACGAGGAGACCGGCATGACCGGAGCCAACGCCCTAAAGCCCGGCGTCCTGAAGGGTGACATCCTCTTGAACCTCGACTCCGAGGAGGAGGGTGAGCTCTGCACCGGATGCGCCGGAGGAATCGACGGCAGCGCCGACTTCAGGTACAGGACCTATAAGACCCCCGAGGGATATGTCTGCTACAAGATCACGGTCAAGGGTCTCAAGGGAGGCCACTCCGGAATGGATATCTCCCTGTTCAGGGGTAACGCCAACAAGGCCGTCTGCCGTATCCTCAAGGCTGTCATTGACGAGTTCCCCGGCGTGAAGGTCGCCGGCATCACCGGAGGATCACTGCGCAACGCCATCCCCTTCGAGGCCGAGGCTGTCATTCTCATCCCCTCCGCCGAGTCCCGCAAGGTCAAGGCCCTGGTCGGGAAGACGTTCGCCGACTGCCAGTTCGAGTTCCAATATTCAGATCCCGAGATGGTCATGTTCTACGACAAGGTCGCGAAGGTCGCTCCCCGTTACATCAGCCCGAAGGTCATCGTGAGCGCCCTCAAGGCCATCCTGGCCTGCCCTCACGGCGTGCGCAGGATGAGCGACACCATCCCCGGTCTGACCGAGACTTCCACGAATATGGCCATCATCCGCGCGGAGAAGGGACACCTGACCGTCCACTCGCTCACCAGGAGCTCCATCGACGCCGCCAAGATGTTCCTCGCCGACCAGATCCGCTACGTCTTTGAGCTAGCCGGCGCTGAATATTCACTCTCAGGAGCCTACAGCGGCTGGACCCCGAAGCTCGGCACGCCGATGATCAAGGTCCTCGAGGACACCTACAAGAAACTCTTCGGGAAGGACCTGAAGATCACCGCCACCCACGGAGGCCTCGAGTGCGCCATCATGGGAGCCAAGTATCCCAACTGGGAGATGGTCTCGATAGGACCCACCATCGTGCACCCGCACTCCCCGGACGAGAGGGTGAAGATCGACACGGTCGCCCAGACCTGGGAGTACCTCAAGGCGGTCCTTGAGGCGGTCCCGGAGAAGTAGAATCTTTTTGCGAAGTCACGATTTTTGACTATATTTGCAGTCCTTTGGGTTGGCATACGTTCCCCGAAGGACTGCAAATTATTTATTATCAAAACCTTACAACAAAATGTTAAAACAGTACGAGACCGTTTTCATCGCTACTCCCGTTTTGTCTGAACAACAGATGAAGGAAGCGGTTGCCAAGTACACCAAGCTGATCGCCGACAACGGTGGCGAGGTTGTGTACGAGGAAGACTGGGGCCTCCGTCAGCTGGCTTATCCGATCCAGCACAAGACCTCCGGCTTCTATTATCTTATCCAGTTCCAGGCCGATCCCACTTTCGTGGAGATTCTGGAGACCCAGTATTTCCGTGACGAGAGGATCATCAGGTTCCTGACCGTGGCTCTTGACAAGGACGCCGTCGAATACGCCGAGCGCCGTCGCCAGAACAGGAATAAGGCCGCCCAGGCCCCTGCCGCCGAGCCCGTCTCTGAGCCTGCCCCCGCTCCCGTAGAGGAGGCCGTCGAGCCTGCCGAGGAGAACAATGAAGAGAACAACGCTTAATACAAGGAGGAAAACACTATGGCACAGAATGACACCCAGAACGCTGGAATCCGCTATCTGAACCCTCCGACAGTCGAGGTCAGGAAGAAGAAATACTGCCGCTTCAAGAAGGCTGGTATCAAGTATGTTGACTACAAGGACCCTGAGTTCCTCAAGAAGTTCCTCAACGAGCAGGGTAAGATTCTTCCCCGCCGTATCACCGGCACTTCCCTCAAGTTCCAGAGAAAGGTCGCCAAGGCCGTCAAGAGGGCCCGTTCCCTCGCTCTGCTTCCGTATGTCACTGACCTTCTTAAATAATAGGAGAGCGCGATCATGAAGATTATATTGAAGAAAGAAGTCACCAATCTCGGCGAGGCCGGTGATGTGGTGGAGGTCAAGGGTGGTTACGCTCAGAATTACCTGATCCCTCAGGGTTTCGCCACTGTCGCGACTCCCTCTGCTCTTAAGCAGCTCGAGGAGACCAAGCGTCAGAGGGCTCACAAGGAGGCTAAGCTTGTCGCCGACGCCGAGGCTCTCGCCGCTAAGATCGAGGCCGCCGAGGTGAAGGTCGCTGTCAAGGTCAGCGAGAGCGGCAAGATCTATGGCTCGGTCACTAACGGTCACATTGAGGACGCCCTCAAGGCTCTCGGGATTGAGGTCGACAAGAAGAACATCACTATCCCCGAGGACATCAAGGCTCTGGGAGAGTACGAGGGTACTGTCAAGTGCTACAAGGCTGTCAAGGCCGCCCTCAAGTTCATCGTCGAGGCCGAGGCGTAAGAGATCCTTTCGCCTTACGCCTTTCGCCCTACGCCTTCCGTCGGGCCTTTGGCTCAGGCTTTTGGAATATTTTCCCCTGCCGTCATGGTGGGGGAAGATTTTTATGTCCCGACAGATTGCCCCTGAGTCCGCGGCTTAGGGGCCGGCCCTTGGCTGGCTTAGGGGCCGGAGATTCTTCGCTTCGCTCAGAATGACAGGCTGGCTCAGGGATGTGCTGCCACAGGTGAGACTTTTCATGTCCCACCAGCGGCATCTCAGCCAGGTTTTCGCCGCAGGTGAAACTCGTTTTCTCCCATCTGTCGCACATAGCGGTTGTGGCCGGTCCAGGTGCGACGTGGTTGGTTCCACCTGTGCTGTTTTGCCTGTGTTTTCGGCGCGGGTGCGACATGGATTGTTCCACCTGAGCCGTTTTGGGGGATCGTTATATATCATAGGTGGCTCTTCGGGCAGGATTTCGCCGGATTTATGTCCGGAGCGTTTCCGTTGGTGGCTCTTCGGGCAGGAATATGCCGTATTTATGCCCGCCACGGCCCTTCGACCGTTCGCCACGGCCCTTCGACCGGCTCAGGGACCGTAAATGGAGGCTCAGGGACCGGGAAAGGTTCGGGTCCGGAAAAGTGCTCAGGCCTTGCCCTTGAAAAGATAATATTCGTGCACGAGGCTGCGGTAGCCGAGGCGCTTGAGGGTGGAGTAGCGGACGCGGTAGTTGGCCTTGGAGTGCTTGCCGGTGGAGAGGAAGCGGAGGTTCTGCTGGAGGTAGTTGTCGAGCTCCCGCAGGCCCTCCACGCTGTTGATGAGAGGGAAAAACCACCCTGTCCCTGAGCCTGTCGAAGGGCCGGCCCGGCGGACGCCAGAGATGGTTACGTCCATTTCAGTCATCGCTTATCTAGTGTGCACGACTTCCTCGAATGCGCCTCGGCTTTGCAATGAAGTGACTGTACTGTTATTCGTCTTTAGTCATCATCCATTTTACTATGCGCTTCTATAATGCGGAGCGCCTCTCTCTCCAATGATTGCTGACTCGGCAGGAACAGTTGGTAACGGCTCACGAATAGTTTGTTCGTAATTCCTTCCAAAGCATATTTCACTGTCAACCGATCTTTATCAGTTCCTAATACTATTCCGAATGGATCGCTATCACCATCTGTACATACCTCATGCTTGAAGAAGTCGATGTACAGATTCATCTGGCCTATGTCTTGGTGATCCGCCTTGCCTTTCTTTAAATCTATCAAGCAATATGTCTTAAGGATCACATTATAAAAGACCAAGTCTACATAGAAATGCCTTCCCTCCAGGGATATCCTATACTGGCGTCCGACAAATGCGAATCCTTTGCCCAATTCCAGCATGAACCTGCTCAAATTATCTGCCAGGGCATCCTCAAGGCTTTTCTCTGACCATATAGGATCCTCTGGCAGGCCAGTGAATTCCAAAACATACGGATCATGGATGATGTCTTCAGGAGATTGTATCTCGACACCCTTTCGAGCGATTCTAAGAACCTCTTTCTTGTCTTTTGATAAGGATAACCTTTGATAAAGCATACTCCGGATCTGTCGCTTCAATTCCCTTACACTCCATCGCTGGCTTTCACATTCTTTTGTATAGAAGCCTATCTCTAGCGGGTCGTCAAGCTTTAGAATCTCGTAATAATGGCTCCAACTTAATTTGCGGGACACTGTCCCGCATTTTGGGAACACCAGATAGAACCTCTTAATATACTGTAAGTTAGTTCTCCCAAATCCTTTTCCAAATCGAATCGTCAGGTCCTCTGACAGACGGTTTAGGAGATTGGCTCCATACTCGGCACGGTCATCTCCTTTCTGTTCATACTCTACAATGTACCTACCAATCTCCCAATACGTTCGTGTAAGCGTAGTGTTGATGGCAGTAGCTACTCTGGCTCTGGCTTCCATAAGCAAAGAACCAATACTCTCGACCAATTCTCCATACTGAGAAGTTGCATGATCACTTACCACTTTCATAATCATTTAGTGTTAGTTAATATAAAAACGCACCGCGACATAGGTACGATCTCCCATATCGCGGTGCAGTCTCTGCGTACTGCGGCAGTCAGTATTGCTTAATAAAGATAGTCAGTTACTTCTCGTCGTCGGGCTTGAAGAATTTGTACTTGAAGCGGCGGATCTTCTGGGTGGCGGTCTTCTCGAAGTCCTCCTTCATCACGTCGACCTCGCCGATGTTCGACTGCTTGCCGACACGCTTGTTGACATATTCCATGACCGACTTCTTAAGCGACTCGATGTTCTCGAAGAGCTTCTCCTCCTTCTCGATGACGTTCCAGTCGATGACGTCCTCGTCGAACTTCACCAGCGCCACCAGTTTCCCGTCACGCTCAATGACGAGGGACTCGTTGACCCCGCGCATGTTGTTGATCACCTGCTCGATCTCCTCGGGATAGATGTTCTCGCCAGACGGGCCCACGATCATGTTCCCGAGGCGCCCCTTGATGTAATAGCGCCCCTTGGAGTCCATGCAGGCCAGGTCGTTGGTGCGGAACCAGCCGTCGTCCGTCAGGGCGGCGCGGGTGCGCTCCGGGTCGCGGTAATAGCCGAGCATGACGTTGTCGCCCTTCGCCACGATCTCGCCCTCCCCGGTGGCCGGATCGACATTCTGGAGCCTCACCTCGACATTGTAGGCCGGCACCCCGATGGAACCGACGGCCGTCTTCCCGACGCACGCGTTTGTGATCAGCGGGGCGGTCTCGGTGAGTCCGTAGCCGATGGCGTAGGGGAAGCGGGCCTTGAGAAGGAACTCCTCCACGGTAGGGTCGAGCTTTGAGCCGCCGATCCCGAAAAACTTCAGCTTGCCGCCGAAAGCATTGTAGACCTTCCGCCCCACAAGGAAATAGAGCAGCCAGGGAGCCTTCCGTCTCATCCAGGACAGGGTGCGGCTCTTCTCGATGGTGGGAGACACGCTGTTGCGATAGATTTTCTCGATGATCAGCGGCACCGAACACATGATCGTGGGACGGACCTTCTTCATCGCACCCATCAGGATCGACGGTGTCGGGGGTTTCTTAATATAGTACACGCAGCCTCCCACGAACAGGGGATAGAGGACGCTGAAAGCCATCTCGTAGGTGTGGGACATCGGGAGGATCGAGAGCCAGCGGTCCCTCTTCCCGGCCGGCTGGGCGTGATAGGCGGCGATGATGTTCTGGCAGAAGTTGCGGTGGCTGAGCATTACCCCCTTGGCGTTGCCGGAAGTTCCTGACGTGTAGATGATTGAGGCGAGGTCATCAGCCTGGGGCTCGGAGGATCGGCCCTCGCAGGTGAAAGCGTTGTCGTCCTTCTTGATGAACTCGAAGGTCTCGATGTCAATCACGAGGGTGAGCCTGTCACGGACCTCGTCCGAGATTATCTTCAGGAGCCTCTTTGACACGAATATGGCCTTGCACTCGGAGTGGGTGAGAATATTCGTGACCTCGCTCTCGGAGGAGTCCGGGAGAATCGGCACCGTGACCCTGCCGAAGGGAACACAAGAGAACATCGCCACAGTCCAGTTGGGCATGTTGTTGGACAGGATGCCCACCTTGTCCCCGGCGCTGATCCCGAAGCGGTTGAAACGCTGGGAAAGCTCCAGGCACTTGTGCTTGAAAGACTCGTAGGTGTATTCCTGACCGCCGTCCACGAAGCGGGACAGAGGTCTGCCACCGTAGGTGTCGGTCGCCATCTCGAAGAGTTTCGAGAGGGTGGTCACATAATTTTCCTTGCTCTGTCTGAATGGGTTACGGATCGCCATCGCATTTGGGTTAATGAGTGATGTAGCCTTCGGGATGCTTTCCTTGCAGACGCATTTCCTCGTAGATCGCCTGGATGCGCTCTGTGTCGGCCCGGGCGTCGTCAGTCAGTTCCACCTTCTCGCCGGCGCCGATCCTCTTGGTGCCCCAGTCGAAGAAGCCCATGTAGACAGGGCAGCCCACCGCCTTGGCGATGAGGTGGTAGCCGGTCTTCCATCTCTTGACGGGCTTTCTGGTGCCCTCCGGGGCGATGGCCAGGATGAAGGTCTCCTCTCCCTCCATCTGGTCGATGAGACTCTTGACCATCGAGGTGGCGTTTGTCCTGTCCACGGGGACAGCCCCCATCCGCTTGAGCAGCGGGCCGATGGGCCAGAAGAAGAACTCCTTCTTGATCATGACCTTGGCCTTCTGGGCGTCGAACTGGGTGTAGAAAAGGTAGGAGACAATGAAATCTTTGGCGGAGGTGTGCGGCACACCGAGAATGACAGCTTTATTCTCCGGGACCGGACCGCCTACAGTGGTCCATCCCATCTTCCTCAGCGCCCATCCGCAGAATCTGGCCCAACGAGACATGGCTTGAATATTAAATGTTCACATCCTCGAGCTCCACCTCGGACTTGAGGTTCGCCCTGATGAAGTTCTGGCGGTCGACAGTGTTGTCGCCCATGTAGAATTCCATGATGTCCGAGATCGACTCCTCGTCGGAGAGCTTGATGAGATCCAGCCTCATGTTCTCGCCTATGAAGTCCACGAACTCGTTCGATGAGATCTCGCCCAGTCCCTTGAAGCGGGTGATCTGCACGGCGGTCTTGAGGGCCTTGACGGCCTTCTCCTTCTCCTCGATGGAAAAGCAGTAGCGCCTCTCCTTCTTGTTCGCCACCCTGAACAGAGGCGTCTGGAGGATATGGATATGCCCGCGGCGGATCAGGTCGGGATAGTATTTCATGAAGAAGGTGACCACCAGCATCCTGATGTGCATCCCGTCGTCGTCCGCGTCGGTAGCCACGATGATGTTGTTGTAGCGGAGGTTGTCGAGGTCGTCCTCGACGCCGAGGGCGGAGATCAAAAGGTTAAGCTCCTCATTCTCAGCCACCTTTTTGCGACCTTCCTTGTAGCAGTTGATGGGCTTTCCCCTGAGGCTGAACACGGCCTGGTAGTTGGCGTCCCTCACCTTGGTGATGGTGCCGGAAGCGGAGTCACCCTCGGTTATGAATATGCTCGATTTCTCACCCATCTCCTCCTTCCCCTTGGGAAGCTTGTCGCTGAAGTGGAAGCGGCAGTCGCGGAGTTTCTTGTTGTAGAGATTCGCCTTCTTGTTCCTCTCGCGGGTCTTCTTCTGGATGCCGGCGATCTCCTCGCGCTCAGCCTGGGACTCCTTGATCTTGTTCTCGATGATGGGGACAAGGTCCAGATGGATCCTGAGGTAGTTGTCCAGGTGACGGGCCACGAAGTCGTTGACGAAGGACCTGATGGTCGGCCCCCGGTCGATCTCAAGTGAGCCGTCGGCGTTCTGGATCTTCTTGCCCTGGTTGTCGGTCTTGTATTTCTCCCACATGTAGGTGGAGCCGAGCTTGGTCTTGGTCTGGCCCTCGAAATTGGGCTCCTGGATCTGGATGCTGATGGCCCCGATGATGCCCTGGCGGCAGTCCTCAGGCTTGTAGTCCTTCTTGAAATAGTCCTTCAAGGTCTTGGCTATAGCCTCCCTGAAAGCGGCGAGGTGGGTGCCTCCGTCGCGGGTGTTCTGGCCGTTGACGAAGGAGGAGATGTTCTCCCCGTAGGAGTTGCCGTGGGTGAGGACTATCTCGATGTCGTCGTCCTCGAGGTGAATGGGCTCGTAGAGGGGAGTCTCGGCCATATTCTCGCGCACGAGGTCGAGGAGGCCGTTCTCGGATTTGTAGGGGGTGCCGTTGAGGACGAGGGTCAAGCCTTTCTTAAGGTAGGAATAGTTCTTGACCATGGTCTCCACGTAGTCCAGGTTGAACTCGAAGCCTCCGAACATCTCCTTGTCGGGGGTGAACACCACGAGGGTGCCGTTCTTCTCGTTGACCTTCTCCTTCTTGCCGCTCCCGGTCAGCTCGCCCCTTGTGTAGCTGGCCCAGGAACTCTCTCCCTCACGGAAAGACTCGACATAGAAGCTCTCGGAAAGGGCGTTGACAGCCTTCGTTCCGACTCCGTTCAGTCCGACGGATTTCTTGAAGACCTTGTCGTCGAATTTTCCTCCGGTGTTGAGCTCGCTGGTGGCCTTCACGACCGATCCGAGGGGAATCCCGCGGCCGAAGTCCCTGACCTTGACCTGGTTCCCTTCGACGTCGATGAGGATCTTGTTGCCGAATCCGGCTGAATACTCATCGATGCAGTTGTCCACGATCTCCTTCAGGAGAACGTAGATGCCGTCGCCGGGGTTGGACCCGTTCCCGAGGCGGCCGATGTACATTCCGGGTCTGCGCCGGATGTGCTCCACCCCTTCCAGGGTCTTTATATGGGATTCGTTGTAGTCTTCAAAAGTCAGTTTCTCTGCCATCTCGTAAATTCTCGCGATATAATCACGCGAATTTACGAACTTTTGGATTGATTTGAAAAAGTATCTTTGTAGCTTTGCAATCCATTTTTGGAAAGGTATTTGCAATGGCCTTCTGGCAGCAATGAAAGGTACGATGAGAAAGTCGCTTATTCATACATTCTTAATCTCACTCCTCGCGGCCGTGTCCGGTCTTCCCGCTGTGGCCCAGGGATCCGCCGCCGACAATGTTTTCGGCGGGGTGGTGCGTCTGGACAAGACTGTCCATGATTTCGGGGACATCCTCGTCACCGACGGTCCTGTCTCATGCACCTTCACCGCGACCAACGTTGGGGACAAGCCTCTTGTCATCTACAACGTCGTGTCCTCCTGCGGCTGCACCGATGTCGAGTGGACCCGCCAGCCACTGAAGCCGGGCGAGAAAGGTGTCATCAAGGCGACTTACAAGAACGACGAGGGAGCCTATCCCTTCGACAAGAACCTGACCGTCTATTTCTCCGAGCCTAAGCAGCCTGTCATCCTGCGCCTCCGCGGCGAGAGCCACAAGAAGAAGATGTCTCTCAAGGAGATGTACACTGTCCGTTTCGGAGACCTCGGGTTCAAGACCGTCGACATCAAGGGCGGGAACCTTTCCCAGGGACAGCAGAGAAGCGGAGAGGTGACGGTCGCCAATGTGGGGTCGAAGCCTGTCTCGGTCAAGTTCGAGGATGTGAGCGACGGCCTTTCCGTCAAGCTCTCGCAGAATCCGATCCCGGCCGGGACGACAGCTAAGCTCACGTACACAATCACTTCCGACAGGGATCACTGGGGCAAGAACTACTACTATGCCACTCCCGTGGTGGACGGGAAGGTGCTGAAGGCAGTCGTCTCTCCCTCTTCGGAGCAGAGGCGGGAAGAGGCTGGCACAGAGGCTATTGTCGCCGATCCCAATCCACTTCTCGGGGCGGGGAAGTCCAGGATAGGAATATACACCATCACCAAGGAGGACTTCTCCTCCATGACTAAGGAGCAGCGGGACGCGGCTCCTGTCCCGGTCGCCGCCGAGAGCAGCTTCTCGTTCGGCAAGGTCAAGTCCGGGACCAAGGTGAAAGGTGTCTTCGAGATAAGTAACAAGGGCAAGAGCCCGTTCAAGGTGTATAAGATCGATTCGGAGAGTTCCAAGCTGACCGCTTCCGGTTTCAAGGATGTCGCGCCCGGTGGCAAGGGCCGGCTTGAGGTGAGTCTCGACACTTCCACCTTCCCGAAAGGGGAGTGCCTCGTCATCCTGACGTTGACCACGAACTCGCCCTCGAGACCGATCATGAACCTCTTCCTGACCGGCTGGATCGAATAGGTGTCCCTGAATGTTTGAGATAGTCACAGAAGCCCTCCGCTCCGCCATCCTGGTCTCGGGACTGGTGGTCGTGATGATGATGCTCATCGAGTCGTTGAACGTGGAGTCTGACGGAAGGATATTCCGCGGGCTCCGGAAGTCGGGCTTCGCTCAGGTGGTTTTCTCCGCCCTCCTGGGGTCGGTCCCGGGCTGTGTCGGAGGATTCGCTGTGGTCTCCCTTTACACCCACAGGATGCTGGGCTTCGGGGCCCTCGTGGCGATGATGATCGCCACGGCCGGCGACGAGTCCTTCATGATGCTCGCCCTATTCCCGGGTAAGGCGGCGCTCCTGTTCCTGATCCTGTTCGTCCTTGCCGTGGTCGCGGGACTCGTCATAGACAAGTTCTGGAAGGGCGCCCGCCCTATTCCCACCCGTCTGGAGGACACCTATGAGCTCCACGATGACTGCCGTCACGACCATCACGACGCCCCAAGCGCCCGCCCCGGCAGACATTTCGGGTGGAAGAGGCTGGTGATGTTCCTTGGCGTGGCGGTCTTCGTCACGGCCCTCGTCTCCGGCTTCCTGGAGGAGGAAGCCCCGGAGCCTGACGGCCTCGGACTATTCGACGAGAAGTGGATGTTCTGGCTCTTCGGAGCCCTCAGTCTCGTTGTCCTGGCCGCGCTCATCCTCGCCTCCGACCATTTCGTTGAGGAGCACCTGTGGGAACACATTATCCGCAAGCACCTTCCCAGCATATTCGCCTGGACTTTCGGGGTGCTCGTGATAATTGGGACCCTGTTCCATCTCGTGGACTTGGAGTCCTGGATAAAAGGCAACACCGCCCTTCTCATCCTGATCGCCATCGCGGTCGGGCTCATCCCCGAGTCGGGGCCCCACCTTGTGTTCGTGACCCTCTTCGCGGCGGGCGTGATTCCTTTCCCGGTCCTGCTTGCCAACTCGATCGTCCAGGACGGCCACGCCTCGCTCCCCCTGCTCGCCGACAGCAAGACCGCCTTCGTCAAGGCTAAAGCCGTCAAAGTCCTCCTCGGTCTGGCGGTTTTTGTGGTGTGGGGTTTGTTATTGTGATTATTAGATTTATCTTTGTACCAATTTTATTATAATAAAACTAAGGAATTATGGCTTACAAGATTTCTGAGACTGATTGCATCGCTTGCGGAACCTGTGCCGGTGAGTGCCCGCAGGGCGCTATCCACGAGGGGGATTTCTACACGATCGACCCCGATGTCTGCATTGATTGCGGCACTTGCGCCGACGCTTGCCCCATGGGCGCCATCTCTCCCGGCGAGTGATCCGACTCAAGTTTAATCGAGCCTCGCGCCCCGGCGCGGGGCTTTTTCAACAATAGACAATATGAGAAGATTATTGATCATTGTCGCGTCTGCCGCCATTGTCCTTTCCTCTTTCGCGGCCGGCGCGCAACAGCTTCCCAACGATCCCGCTGTGCGTAAAGGCCAGCTGGAGAATGGCTTGACCTATTACATCAGGCACAACGACAAGCCCGCCCAGAGGGCTGAGTTCTACCTCGCGACCAATGTCGGCGCGATCCAGGAGACCCCGGATCAGGACGGCCTGGCCCACTTCCTGGAGCACATGTGCTTCAACGGCACGAAGAACTTCCCCGAGAAGGGTATCCTGAACTGGTTGCAGAGCATCGGCGCCTCTTTCGGAGGCAATGTCAACGCCTCGACCGGCATCGACCAGACACAGTACATGCTGAATAACATCCCGCTCATCCGCGAGACTGTGGTCGACACCTGCCTCCTTATTCTCCACGACTATTCCCATTTCGTGACCAACGATCCCGTGGAGATCGACAAGGAGAGACCCGTCATCATCGAGGAGAGACGAAGCCGCCGCGACGCCCAGTGGAGGACTTTCGAGCGCTCTCTTCCTATTATTTATGGCGACACCAAATATTCAACCTGCACCCTGATCGGAAGCCAGGAGAACCTGGAGACCTTCAAGCCCGAGAGCCTGGTCAATTTCTACCGGACCTGGTACCGTCCGGACATGCAGGCGGTCGTGGTCGTCGGTGACGTGGATGTCGACGCCGTGGAAGCCAAGATCAAGAGTATTTGGTCGGATATTCCGGCGGCCGAGAACCCCAAGCCAAAGGACATGATCACGATGAAGGACTTCACCGAGCCCCGCGTGGGGATCTTCACCGACCCGGAGACCACCGTCCCCACAGTCGAGCTTCTATGGATCAGCGACGCCCGGGACGAGGCTATGAACAGCACCCCGACCGGATATTCCCTCGACTTGATCGAGACCATTGTCTCGACTGTGATGTCGGAGCGTTTCAATGATGTCACCGCCAAGGCGGACGCCCCTTATCTCCAGGGAGTCTTCGGGATCGGCAAGGTCTGCGAGGCCTTCGAGGCTGTCATGGGGCAGGTCGCCCTCAAGGAGGACAACATCGCCGGCGGCTTCAAGGATTTCCTTATCGAGATCGAGAAGATGAGCCGTCACGGCTTCTCCGACGCTGAGGTAGGGAGGGCTAAGGACAACATCCTCGCTTCCCTGGAAAAGGCTGTCAACGAGGCTGAGACCAGGAAGAACCCGGAGTTCGTCCATCCCCTGGTCAGCAATTTCTTCGACAATGAGGCCTACATGGAGCCCCAGGTCGAGTATGATCTCGCCAAGGCTTTCCTCGACCAGATCGACGCCGGGATCCTCAATCAGGTCATCTCAGAGATGATTCCCGAGGATAATCTGGTGATAGTTTACAGCGGCCCAGAGAAGGCCGGAATAGCGACCCCGACCAAGGAGGCCCTGCTGGCCGCCTTCGATGAGGCGAAGGCCGCCGAGATCGAGGCTCCCGCCGAGGAGGCCGCCGCGGAGCCCTTCCTTGACCCTTCCGCCCTGAAGGGCGCCAAGGTCAAGAAGACCCGTTCCTCAGCCTATGGCTCGACAGAGTGGACCTTGAAGAACGGAGTCAAGGTCCTTGTCCTCCCCACTGACTATAAGAAAGACCAGATCCTCTTCAACATCTTCAAGCCGGGCGGTAAGACTTTGATTCCCACCGAGGATCTCGACTCATTTGACGGCTCTATCTACAGCGTGTTCGAGTCGATGCAGGGTATCTCCAAGTTCAAGGGGACCGAGGTCACCAAGATGCTTTCCGGCAAGAATATGTCCGAGAGGTCTTACATCGACGGATTGTACAACGGCGTGACCGGATCGTCCTCAGTGAAGGATCTCGAGACCGCCTTCCAGCTCATGTACCTTGAGTTCACGGATCCGAGGTTCGACAGCGAGGAGTGGGACAACGCTGTCTCACAGTTGAAAGCCATTCTTCCGAACGCCCTCGGCACACCATCTTTCATTCTCCAGAAAGAGATGAATGACTTCTTCTACGGGAACAACCCCAGGAACAAGTTCATCTCGATGGAGACCTTGGACAAGGCCAGCGTGGCTGTCGCCGAGAAGAATTACCGTTCCTTGTTCGCCGACGCGGCCGGTGCCGATATGGTCATCATCGGTGATGTCGATCTCGAGACACTCAAGCCTCTGGTCGAGAAATATGTCGGTTCTCTCCCGAAGGGCAAGAAAGCCCCTAAGATCAAGGATGTCACTCCCCGTCTGGTCAAAGGTGAGAACTTGAGGACCATCCAGACCGACATGGAGACTCCAAAGTCTACCGTGATCCAGATGTACACGGATTACAGCCCTTACACCGTGAAAGCGGAGGTGATGGCCAAGGCGGTCAGCTATGTGCTCGACCAGATCTACACCGAGACCCTTCGCGAGGACGAGGGCGGCACCTACGGCGCCTCGACCAGCGCTAGCGCCGGACTCGAGCCCGAGCCGATCCGCTTGATCCAAGTCGCGTTCGCGTGCAAGCCTGAGATGACCGGGAAGCTCAAGACAATCGCCCGCGAAAAGTTCCGCGAGCTCTCCGAGAACGGCCCCACCGACGAGCAGCTCACCCGCACGATCGAGAACTTCAAGAAGAATATTCCCGAGAACCGCATCAACAACAGCTACTGGATGAACAATCTTGTGAGGTACCTCAAGTACGGTCTCGACTACGACAAGGACTATGAGGAGGCTGTCTCCGGCATCTCCAAGGAGGCGATCCGGGAGGCCGCGGCCAAGTTGTACAACTCCGGTAACTTCATCGAACTCGTTCAGGTGCCCGGCGAGACCGCCGAGTAATCTTTTACGAAATTTTTGAAAAAATTATTGTCTTTCGTAAATTTTTTATATATTTGCGAAAGACATTAATTATATTCGTTATGATCGCTTGGTGGAATTCACTCAGTACGGTTATGCAGGTCCTCTGGGCCATAACCCTTTCAGCCTCACTTATTTTTGTGATCCAGACCGTCTTGACTTTCCTCGGGATAGGTGGAGACGGCGGGATCGACGCTGACGTTGACATGGGCGGAGACGTCGATTTCGGAGGCGGAGACGGCACTTTCGACGCCGACCCGTCGATGAATCTCCTGACTTTCCGCAACTTCGTCAACTTCTGTCTCGGATTCGGCTGGACAGCTGTCCTGATGCGGGACAAGGTCAAGTCCGACTTCCTGCTCATGCTGGTCGCCGTCATTGTCGGAATCGGCCTTGTGGCCGCCGTGATGTGGCTCTTCAAATGGCTGAGCGGGATGCAGCAGAGCGGGAATATCGACGTCCACTCGGCGGCCGTAGGCTGCGAGGGGAAGGTCTATCTCACCATCCCCGGCGAGCGGGCCGGCGAGGGCAAGGTCCAGATCACCATCAACAACTCCGTGCGCGAGTACGACGCCCTTTGCGAGGGTGACACAATCCCGACCGGAGCCCCCATCAAGGTCGTCGGGGTCGTCAACGACCACACCCTCATCGTCGAGGAGATCACCCCCACAATCATCTGACAATTAATATATTCCAATAATATTCCAAAAATCACATAACCATGGACATCACCCTTTTGCTTATCATTGTCGCCGTCCTCTTCGTGACATTCGCGGCGATCCTGAAGCGCTACAAGCGCTGTCCTTCCGACAAGATTCTGGTTATCTACGGTAAGACCGGGAAGAACAAGAGCGGTTCCATCTCCTCCGCGAGGTGCATCCACGGAGGCGCCGCCTTCATCTGGCCTGTGTTCCAGGACTATGCCTTCCTCGACCTCAAGCCCATCTCGATCGAGTGCAACCTGACTAACGCCCTTTCCAAGCAGAACATCCGTGTCGACGTGCCTTGCCGCTTCACCGTGGGTATCTCCACCGAGGCCGACAGCATGACCAACGCCGCCGAGCGTCTGCTCGGGCTCTCCACCGACAGCATCCAGAACATCGCGACTGACATTCTCTTCGGACAGCTCCGTCTTGTCATCGCCACGATGGACATCGAGGAGATCAACGCCGACCGTGACAAGTTCCTCGCCGCAGTCAGCCAGAATGTCGAGGCTGAGCTCCGCAAGATCGGCCTGAAGCTCATCAACGTGAATGTCACCGACATCCGTGACGAGTCCGGCTACATCGAGGCTCTCGGTAAGGAGGCAGCCGCCAAGGCTATCAACGACGCGAAGAAGAGCGTGGCCGAGCAGAACCGTTACGGTGAGATTGGTAAGGCTGAGGCCGACAGGGACAAGGACATCCGTATCGCCGAGACCCAGAGGGACACCCGTATCAAGACGGCCGCCGCGAACGCTTTGGCTGTCCAGGGTGAGAACACCTCCAAGATCGAGATCGCGAACTCCGACGCCGCCCGTCGCGAGAAGGAGGCCGAGGCTTCCCGAATCGCCGTGGCCGCTGAGAAGGTCCAGGCCGCCAAGGCTCTCCAGGAGGCCTACCAGAGCGAGCGTGACGCTGAGCTCGCCCGCGCCGAGAGGGAGAAGGCCACCCAGCAGGCCAACATCGTTGTGCCCGCGCAGATCGACAAGGAAAGGCTCATCATCGAGGCCGAGGCCGAGGCTGAGAAGCTGCGCAGGACCGCCAAGGGAGAGGCCGACGCCATCTTCGCCAAGATGGAGGCCCAGGCCCGCGGTACCTTGGAGATATTGACCAAGCAGGCCGACGGTTTCGCCCAGTTGGTCAGCGCCGCTGAGGGTGACGCCCAGAAGGCTGTCCTGATGATGATCTCCGACCGTCTGCCCGAGCTCGTCAAGACCCAGGTCGAGGCCGTGAAGGGCATCAAGATCGACAAGGTCACCGTCTGGGACGGCAACGGCGGCAAGGACGGCAAGACTTCCACCGCGAATTTCATCTCCGGGCTTATGGGCTCGGTGCCCCCTCTTCAGGATCTGTTCAAGATGGCCGGCATGAGCCTTCCTGAATACATGAAAGGGAAGGACGTGGCGAAGCCTGAGGAGCAGGTGAACGAGTAATATGGAGGATTAGCGACTATGCCAATAATAGTAAATGTCGATGTGATGCTGGCGAGGCGGAAGATGACTTCCGCCGAGCTGGCTGAAAAGATCGGCATCTCGGCCGTGAACCTGTCGATCCTGAAGACGGGAAAGGCCAAGGGTGTCCGGTTCAGCACTCTCGACGCGATCTGCAAAGCCCTTGATTGCCAGCCTGGCGATCTCCTGGAGTACCGCCCGCCAACCGAATAGCGTCCTGATATGAGAAAGTTATTGACTTTGTCTCTGCTGTTCTGGGCATCAGCTTGCCTGATGGCCCAGAACATCCCGTCTGATTCCCAGTGGTACGACGGGTGGAACAATTATGTCGCCTCTTACAGGGAGGACGGGAAGATTCTCATGCAGGCCATGGCCGAGGGTGAGAAGCTTGAGTTCCAGTTATTCCCTGTAAAGGACGAGGACTACGATTACATCCTCCTCGAGGGGCCCGACAAGACCGCCGAGCTTCCTTATCCGGAGGAGTTGACTGTCAAATACTTCCACGAGGATGGCAAAGAGGTTCTATGCCTCTATGAATATGGGGAGCTCACCGGTGTCATGGTCAAGACCATCCTTCCCTCAAGGGTTAACAGCGCCTTGAACCTGAACACTCGCCTGAACGGGACCTACAGGGTCGATCCCTATGGGAACACCATAGTCATCAGCGACGGTGTCGGCACTTTCGACGGCAGGAAGGTCTATTTCAAGATGGAGACCTTCAACGACCTGGCCACCGGTGTCCTGAAAGTGGATAGCGGCTCTCCGGTCGAGGGATCCTGGGAGTTCGTCCCGACTGTCGCCGGATTCCACGTCTATCCCGGCACCTTCGACTCCTATCCGACCTTCCAGCGCACAGGGGAGCCTTTCACTCTCATCGAGTCGGATCCCGCCAAAGGACGCTTCGATTTCGCCTCCAGGATCATTCTCGACAACGCCTGCCTCAGGCGCTACAAGAAATCCACCCTCCGCCTGATGCGGGGCGAGATCCTGGCCCGTCACGGCTATGTCTTCGACTCGGAGGACCTTCAGGCCTATTTCGCCAAGCAGCCCTGGTACAAGCCGGTCGCCTCGAACGAGGGGATCGAGCTCTCCTTCATCGAGAGGTTGAACGTCGACCTCATCAAGAACGCCGAGTCCGACCCCGATCACGACCAGTTCGTCAGCGAGGAGTAAATTCCTCTGTACTAAATTAATAAAGCCCGGCTCAAACGGAGAGTCGGGCTTTATGGTTATTCAACGTCAGGATCATTTCCCGGCAGCGAGCCGGGGAGAAGATTCTTCGGCAGGTTTTACCTGCCTCAGAATGACATAGGACTTCCATCCTGATCGTCCCCCTGTCATCCTGAGCGTCCTTTTTGTCATCCTGAGCGTCCTTTTTGTCATCCTGAGCGTCCTTTTTGTCATCCTGAGCG
>JAFROJ010000001.1 GCA_017429765.1 Bacteroidales bacterium
CCCGGACACGGGCAGGGGGAGGGGCCCGCCGGAGACAAGTTATCGCGAAGCGATGACGCGGGATACGGTGGGAGGGGCCGGAGTGAGCGAAGCGAACGAAGTTCCGCCAGAGCGAATCCTCACCCTGGCGGAAAAAGAGTTTAAAATAGATGTCCGTTAGAACGTGATGTCCTTGGGCTTGTCGAGGTGGCCGCCCTCGTTGAAGTGCTGGTTGTCGGGCAGCTCGATGTCCGCGCGGGCGGCGCCCTTGCGCATCAAGTCCTTCAACTCAGGCAAGTACTTCTGGTACACCCCGCGCGGCGTAGTTCCCTTGTCCTTGCAGATGGAAGCCGCCATTCCGACGACCTCCCCCATCATCGCCCCAGTGCGCATCAACCTCGCCGAGCCAAGCGTCACATGAGTCACCGAGATATCCCTGCCGGCCATGAACAGATTGTCAATATTCCTGGAATACAGGCACCTGTAAGGAGCGGCGTAAGGATAGATCGGATTGTGCTTGGTCTCCGCCTTGAACTCGTTGCCAGGGAAGTTCGCCGTGTTCTTCGGATCCGGGAAATGAAGGTCGAAATGCCATGTCATCGTGAAGGAGGCGTCCTCATGGAAGACCTGCTTATCCACGTCGTCCTGCTTGAGAATATAGTCCCCGACCAGACGGCGGGACTCCCTCTTGCCGGCCACATAGGCCACCCAACCGAGTGAGCGGTTAGCGTATTCGGCCTTCTTGGAATAATGGTTCTTCAGGAAACTCCAGTTGGAATACACCACCAGGAGGCCGTAGTCGCGGATCCTCTCGAAGTCATATATCTGGTCCAGATTCATGCCCGTCTCCCAAGTCCACTCGCCCATCTTAACCTTCTCGCAGTTCTCCTCGGTGAACTTCACGCCATATTCGAACTCCGGGAAAGTGGTCTTCTTGCCCTTATCCTCACTGTACCACTGGACTGAAGAGCCCATTGTCATCTTGTCGCCCTTCTCGGGAGCCAGGGACTCGCCGAACTCGTCCCTGCCCTCGCGGCCCATCATCCAATCCGCCCCGGCCATGAAGCCGAGGTTGCCGTCGCCGGTGCAGTCGGCGAACACGGGGGCCTTGAGGAGGAGCTCCTCCCCGCTCTCGATATTCCTTATGACCACCGAGGCGATCTTGGAACCGTTCATGTTGACCTTGACTGCCCTGAAGCAAGGCAGGTAGGTCAAACCCTCCTGGCCACGGATGAAGGCCTCCTTCTTGTCATCCTCATAATTCGAGGCAGGCTGGGCGTTGCCGCCCTTGGAGTGCCCGAATTCCCGGAGCATCCTGCCGAGGGCCGGATAAGGATCCTGCTCGATGATGGCCCCGAGATGGACCCTGATCTCCGAGGAGTTGTTTCCTCCGGCTATCGGACGGTCGTTGACAAGGGCCACCTTGCAGCCGAAACGGGCGGCCGAGACGGCGGCGCAAATTCCGGCCACACCGCCCCCGATCACCACGAGATCATATTCCCCGCCTTCCGCCGGGGTCTTTGGGAGAGCCCCGACAGAGCGGCGGAAAGCCTCAAGCTGTACCTTGTCCGAGGGAGGAACATTCCCCTCCGAAGTAGTGAGCCAAAGCGCGTCGCAACGTCCGTCGAAGCCGCCCAGGTCCGAGAGGGCGAGGGCGGCCTCGCCGGCCTTCAGCTTGATGCTGCCGGCGTACTGCCACTCCCAGCTGTCGCCCTTGGTCCCGAGGATCGTCTTTAGCGGTTTGCCTTGAATCTTGACCTTGAAGCCCCCGGGGCCTTCCTTGTCAGTCCAGGGGGACACCCAGTTGAAGGTCCTGGCATAGACGTGATAGGTGCCGGCCTCCGGAATGACCACAGTTGTGGCCGCGTCCTCAACGGGGACGCCCATGCCGTGGGCGATGAGATAAGGCGAACCCATCAGGTCCATGAACTGCTGGTCCACCTGCCATCCGCCCTTGGTGGCGAAGCTTTCGGCTTCGAGGAATATGCCGGAGGCGGGGAGATCCTTCGCTTCGCCCTTCGACAAGCTCAGGGCAGGCCTCAGGATGACAGATGTCCCGCCCTGGATGGCAGGGGTGTTAGCTGTCATTCTGAAGGAGCAGAGCGACTGAAGAATCTGCAAACACAATACGATAAAAAGGAATCTTTTCATTTCCAACTATTTACCTATATTCAAACATCGCCGTGGCCTTGGTGTCCCGGTCGGCCGAGAGTCGGATCCATCTCGCCTGGAAGGCCGCCGGGAAGCGGTGCTCCACGGTGTCCCCGGGCTTGACGTTGAAGTCGGCGTAGTGGAACCACTGACCGTCGCCGGTCGGGTCCACCTCGACAGAGAAGTTGACCTCCCCCGAGGAACGGTGCGAGAGGGACATCTCCCTCTTGTCGTAGAAGCCGATCAGGAAGGGGTCTGAATATTCCCCGGCCTTCACCTCGGTCTCCACCCAGGGGCCGCCGTGGCCGGTGGGCTTGCCGAGCTTCCAGAGGTCGTCGATGACTCCGGCCCAGACCGCCGCCTTGCCGTCCTCTGAGATCACCACATGGTGATTCCTCTTCGCCGCGGTGTGGTCTATTCCGGTCATTATCAGCATCCCGCGATAGGAGGCGTAGTCATTGACACCGAACTTGTGGGAGGCGACTGGACGGACTTTGGCATAGCCGTCGGCGTTCTCGGCGGGCAACTCGTAGAACGTTCCGGCGAGGGAAAGCAGGTCACGCTCGGTGGCCACCTCGCGGCAGAGCCTCAAAGCGCCCTCCTCGATCTTGGACGCATACTTGCTGTCGCCCAGAGGCAGCCTCCATCGGCGGTTCTTGGCATCCACGATGAGTATCGAACCTTCATCAACCTCAACGACATCGGTCGGGATCTCGAACTTGTCGCGGATGTAGTCCGCCATCTCGGGATCATCCTTCGGGAGGAGATTCATCCCGGCGTCGAGCTCATAATACTTCTCGCCGTCGGCGGTCTGAGCCAGCACTCCGAGGGCCCTTCTCTGGTCAGGAAGCCCGTAGAGGAAACCCTGTGAATCAGCGTCCTTTCGGACGGGCATGAGTCCGGCGAATATCGGGTCAGGCTCGGTGCCTCGGGTCTCGGCCTGGGCGAAGACGAAGGTCAAGTCGGCCTTGATGTCAGCGTCACTGACGGCCCTTATCCAGACTCCCTCATTGACATCCGCGAAAGGCACGAACGCCGACTCGCCGCCCTTGACCTCAGTCTTGATAAACGAGACCCATTCGCCGTCTCCGTTCTTGTCAATCTCGAAAGTGATTTCCGCGGGGACACCGGAACGGTTGCCGATCCAGGCGCAGCGGTTGTCCCATCCGTTGAAAAGGAACGGGTCGGAAGGCACACGGGCCTTCACGTCCTCCTTCAGCCAGACGGAACCTCCGGCCGTGGTCGGACCCACATGGTCGGGCTGGTCGTAGGGCGTGAACCAAAGGTTGGAGTTGGATTGGCCGGGGCCTCCGATACGGCCCTTCTGCTTCCGCTTGTTGAGGAACTCGCTCTGGGCGGAGTCGTCGCAACCGAAGACAAGGCGGCCGTTCCACTCAGTAAAGTCGGCTATGACCTTCAGGTAGGCTCCCCTGGGACGTATGCCCGCCGAATTGGCGGTGGAGAAAGTTCCGGGGAAATGCCAGAACATTCCGTGCATCGTCATAAGATATTCAGGCTCAGCGCCTTCCGGAGCGATATTGCGGATTCTGGGCCACTCGGTGTTCCAGCCGTGGGCGCCGTCATAGGCGAAGCTGGCCTTGGGGAGACGGTAATATGTCCAACCCTTGTCAGGCTCCCTGACGGCGAGGATCACGGACTTGTAGTCCCATCCGAGCGACCAGATGGGGTCTGTCTCGGGGGAAGAGCTTCCGTGGATCCCGCCGGGGCCGGTGATCTCGGTGAACTGGTTGCGCCTCACCAGCGTCCAGTCCTTCCCGTCCCACTCGACGAGGGCGCCGGAGGGGATGTCGAACTGCTTCTGGGCAAGCTCTCCCTCCTCCCCGTTATTGGAATACACGGCCACTCCCTGTCCGGAATAGAACCCCTTCCCGTGATAGCCGGGGAACATCGTGCAGAGATCCCCGGTGAAGCCTTCCTTACGCTTCTGGTTGCCGTCTTTGTAGAGTTCCACCCCTTCGAGGGTGTGGACATCCACATCATAGAACCCCGCCTCCATGGTGGCCAGAAGCACCCTGTTGTCAGGATCCGTCAGGTGGGCCGCCAGACCGGTCGGACGCCCGGGGAACTTGTCGTAGGACAGCACCCGTACATCCTTCTCGGCGTCAATCGCGTAGGGGCCGATGAACAACTGGTTCGAGGCGTCATGGATCATCCTGTCAGCGGGAGTGCCGCCTATGCTCTCCGGCCGGATCGTCTCCTCGAGGGAGGCGTCGATCTGGTACAGCTTGTCGTCTGAGCCGAAGGGTTCGTGGGGGGAATATGTGACCACCCACAGATCTCCCTGCCACGGGACGACGGCCCCTGTCCCGCACTCGCCCTGGGAGTTGTAATAGGCCAGATGGGGATAGATGCCGCTATAGACCTTGTGTCCGGTCTCATCCACGGCGGAAGGACTCTTGGTGGAGCAGGAGGCGGCGGCCACTAGAGCCGCCGCTGCCATAAATATTCTCAAATAAGTCCGCATGAGACTAGTATCCAGGGTTCTGGGTCAGTTTGTCGTTGACCAGGATGTCAGCCGCGGGGACAGGCCAGAGATAATCCCTGCTCTTGTCGAACTGACGGGTAGTGGCCTGGACAACCCATCCGTTCTGGGCCATGTAAGCCAGGTCGCAAAGACCGTTCTCGTCGATGTCGGGAATACCACCGATAGGGTAGTTTCCATCCAGCCAGTTCTGGGCGAGTTTCTGGTAAGCCTCGGGAGTGGTGGCGAGATTGCCGTCCCAGCTGCCGCTTCCGGACCAGGTGCGCTCCAGGTAATAAACAGGGCGGTTGAAGATGACCTCGGCTATCTTCCAGCGGATCAGGTCCTCATAACGATGCCCCTCGAAAGCGAGCTCGATGAAACGCTCGGTGCGGATGATGGTGCGGAGCTTGGCCTGGGTGTCGGCGGTGACCTTAGGATAAGCCATGCCGGTGCCGTTGTAGGCGCGCTCGCGCAGCTTGTTGATGGTCGCGTCAAGCACGGCCTGGTCGCACTTGCCCTGCTCGTTCATTGCCTCGGCGTACATCAGGAGGACATCGCCGTAACGCATGTGGATGTAGGCGTTGATACCCTTCCATCCGTTGGCGGCGGTCCAGTTGGCCGGATCGACATATTTCTTCCAGTAGAAGCCGTTGTAGGCGGCGTGGAGGGCGCAGGCCTTGGAGTCGGTGTTGAACACCATGGCCCCGTCGGAGATACGCTTCACCTTGTTCGCCAACGGCGAGGGTGTGAACTCATAGCCGCAGAAAGCGTAGTCCTCGGGCTTGTAGGTGCCGTTCTTCACGCACTCGGACTCGGGCTGCGCGAACGGGGCTATTGTCATGGCCATACGAGGGTCGCGGTGGTCGAAGATCGCCTTGGGGTTGTAGAGCGGAGACTCGTCGACAGGAAGACCGTCGGTACAAGGATAGGCGAACACGAGCTCGTAGCTGGGGCCGCAGGTTCCCCATCCGCCGATCAGACGGGGAGCGTAGTTCTGGCAGTCGCTGGCCGACCAGTAGTACTGCTTGAGGGCATAGTCCCCCTTGAAGACGAAGATCCACTCGGAGGAGTTTCCGGCGTTGAAGAGATCCTCGTAGTTGCTGTGCAGGGAATATACTCCGAGATCCATGCAAGCCTTGGCCGCTGTGGCCGCGGAGGCGTAGTCGCCGTTGTAGATGGCGATCCTGGCCTTGAAGGCATAGGCCATTCCCTTGGTGGCGCGCTGCACTCCTCCGTACGTCGTCGGAAGCATCTGGGCGGCCTTGTCGAAGCACTCCAGCGAATAGGCGAGGACCTCGGCTTTGGGCGAGCGGGTGGCGGCATAGGCCTCTTCGAGGGTCATGCCGGTCTTGTCGAGGATGGCGTCTCCCCAATGGAAGGCCAGCATGCCGTAGGCATATCCGAGATAGAAATAGGCCTCTCCCTTGTACTGCTGGAGTTTGGCGTCACTCAGTCCGAGATCGCCGCCCTTGGCGTCCAGGTTGTTGATGATACGCAGAGCCCTGGCTATACCCTTGTAATAGTTCTGCCAACGGGTGGCGATCGTGCTGTTCTCGGCGGTCATCGTGCCGTTCCAGACCAGCTGGGTGTTGCTTCTCCAGGCCGCGTCATCACCCCAGACGGTTCCGTCGATCGGGAAGAAGGCGGTGCGGTAGAAGTCGTTCAGGGACATCTCGATCTCCGAGGCGGAAGAATACCAGTTCTCGCTGGATCCCTCGGACAGAGGATTGAGATTCAAGTCGACGCAAGATGTAAACAGAAGCGCCGAAATCATAAATATCGAGTAAATTATCTTTTTCATAATGATCGCGCTCTTTTAGAATTTGACATTCACACCCATGATGAATGATGTGGAAATATAGTCTCCGTTGACGGGTCCCTCGGGATCCCAGCCCTTCGGGTATTTGCTGATCGCGGGAAGATCCGTGACATTGGCGTAGAGGCGCAGACCCTTGATGAAGGTCTTGTCCATGATCCTCTGAGGCACGGTGTAACCGAGTGTGATGTTCTTCACGCGGAAGTACGCGCCGTTGAAGAGCCAGTAGTCGGAACCGGCGTACTGGCTTCCGGTGTTGGTGTAGGTCACCCTGGGGTACTTGGCTGTCTTGTTGGCCTCGTCGTCGCCGATCCTCCAGTAGTTGCCCACGAGAAGCTCGGGAACCGCTCCCCACTGCTCCTTGTAAGGCTGGATCCACCAGGACTGAGCCATCACCATCTGGTGCCCGACTCCCTGGAAGGACATGTTGAAGTCCCAGTTCTTGTAGCCGAGATTCACGTTCCCGCCGAAGAGATATTCAGGAAGGGAGTTGCCCATCTTCACCTTGTCGTCGGCGTTGATCTTGCCGTCGCCGTTGACATCGACGTACTTGATGTCACCCGCCTTGTCGTTGTTGGAATAGGTCGGGATCCTCTTGCCGTCGGCGCCGTAGAGGTCGTCATTCGTCATGATCAGGCCGTCGGTCTTGTAGATGTACCACTCGTTGTAGTAGGAGCCCTCCTCGATGAGGTAGTTGCCGCTGACGGTCTTCTTGTCGCCGACATAACCCATCTTGGAACGATAGTCGGAGAGGTTGGCGGAGATCCCGTAGGAGAAGTCGCCGATCCTGTCGGACCATCCGATCTCGAGATCCCAGCCGTTAGTGAACATGTCACCGGCGTTCTGGGAAGGGGCGGAGAAACCGGCGTATGAAGGGAATCCGAGGGTGAGGAGCATCTTCTCCGTCTTCTTGTGATAGACGTCACCGGTGAGGCGGAGACGGCCGTCGAAGAAGGTGGCGTCCAAGCCGAGACCGGTGGAAGTCGTTGTCTCCCAAGTGATATCACGGAAAGCGTAGTAGACCTGGGCGGCGTTCTGGAGAGCCGTGACGCTGCCGTCCTTGTTCAGCATGTAGCTGTTGCCGAAGGAGATGGCGGCCTGGTAGGGGAACTCGGAACCGATACGCTCGTTACCCAGCTGGCCCCATGAGCCGCGGAGCTTGAGGTAGGACACCACGTTGTTGGAGAACCAGGGCTCCTCGGAGATAACCCAACCGGCGGAGACTGAGGGGAAGTAACCCCAGCGGCACTCCTTGGCGAAACGTGAGGAACCGTCAGCGCGGAAGTTCGCCTGCAGCATGTAGCGGTCCTTTAGCGAATACATCAGACGGCCGAAGACGGACTGGTAGGCGTTATGCCCGGCCGAGCCGCTGTTGAACTGATAGTCCTCGGGACCGATATTCAGGTAAGGATAGTTGTCGAGAGAGTATTTGTTACGGCTGGCGCCGAGATTCTCCCACTGGTAGGTGTAGCCCTCATAACCGGCCATGGCGCTAAGCGAATGGACACCGAACCTGTGGCTGTAGTTGGCGTAGGCCTGATAGGTGTAGGAGTGGTTGTCGTTCCTGTTCTCGGAGAGGTCGGTGGTCTTATGCCACTGGTTGGTGCTGACAGAGCCGTCGGCCTTTGTCTCGACCGCGACAGCCTTCGAGAAGGTCTTACTCTTGGTGAAGGAGAAGCGGGGGGCAAAGATCGTGGTGATGGTCAGATCCTTGAAAGGAGTGATGTCGAACTGCATCTTGCCGCCCATCTTGTAGTAATTCGAGTTTGAGGTGCCACCCTTGTCGATGGAGGCGAGGATGTTGCCTCCGTCCTTCACGTCGGCGTAGCTCCCGTCAGCCCAGTAAGGGCCGTAAATAGGGGCGAGGACGTAGGTGACATACATCACGTTGTTGTTCGAGGGGGAGATGGACTCGCTCTTCGAGAAGTCGAGGTCCACGTTGGCCTTGAGCCACTTGTTGATCTGCCAGTCGTTGTTCAGACGGCCGGCGTAACGCTCGTAGCTCCTGTGGTCATAGTAACCGTTGCCGTTCTGGTAGTTCATCGTGAACTTCGTCTTAAGGTTGTCCTTGCCTCCGTTGACGCTCACGGTGTGCTGCTGATGGTTCGTGGTCTTCTTCAAGACGACATCCAGCCAGTCGGTGGAAGGATAGGTGTACGGGTCGGCGGCGTTCTTCGAGGCGTAACTGTTGATGTAATCCTCGGCGAACTCGGAATAAGGGCTGGAAGCGCCGTCGTTGTACTTCAGGTCGTTGACAACCTTCATCCACTCGACCGCCCCGACCATCTTAGGCTTGGCGGTGGGGGTGTCGACAGCATAGTAATAGTTGTAATCCACCGAGAACTTGTTCTCCTGAGCGCGGCGGGTCGTGATCAGGATGACACCTGCCGCGGCCCTGGATCCGTAGATGGAGGCGGAGGCGGCGTCTTTGAGGACAGCGATGTCCTGGACGTCCTCGGCGATCACGTCATTGATCGAGCCGGGGACACCGTCGATGATCACGAGAGGGTCGTTGGTAGACATGGTGGTGACACCATGGATGCGAATGGTACCCTGGGCACCCGGGGCGCCGCCGGAACGAGTAACCTGCAAACCGGCTATCTGGCCTTGCAGGGCCGTGGAGAGCATGGTCTGGGAGCGCTCGGTCACAGTCTCCCCGCGGACGCTGGAGATGGCGCCGGTCAGGTCTCCCTTACGGGCTGTACCGTAACCGATGGCCACGGCGTTGTCCAGGAGGTTGATGTCGGTCTCCAACACGATGTCGAGGACTGGAGACTGTCCGACCTTGACCTCCTTGGTCTTGAAGCCGATGGATGAGATGCGGAGAGTGTTGCCCGGATTAGCGACGAGGGAGAACTCGCCGTTGTCATCGGCGATTGTTCCCTTGGTCGCGTCCTCGGCGAGCATGATGCTGGCGCCGATGACGGGCTCACCATTCTCATCCTTGACGGTTCCCCGGATGTTGTTCTGCGCGGACATGGAAATCCATGTCGAGCAAAGAACCAATCCGGTCAACAGCAATTTGAATGCTGGAAAGGCTTTAGTTCGCATAAATCAATCTGGTTAGATGGTTATGAAGATGTGGAAAATGATGATGATTATCAGGTTTGTTATAGTGTCGCGTTTGTAAATATAAGTATTTTGATTGTATTTTTGTGATTATGAAAACGAATTGTGTGAATAAACATTTTCTGACAGTATGCTGCCTGGCGCTGGGCCTTGTCCTCGCCTCTTGCGGCAAAGGTAATGAAGTCTGCGTCTACGGAGGCAGCTCCGCCTGCGTGACGGCCGCTTATTCAGCCGCCGTCAATGGCAGCGACGTCACGCTCATCTGCCCGGACGTGACCATCGGCGGAATGACCACGGGCGGCCTCGGGCAGACCGACATCGGCAACAAGCAAGCCGTGATCGGCCTGGCGAGGCAGTTCTACCGCAAGCTCGGCGAGCATTACGGCCGCTTCGAGCAGTGGCTGTTCGAGCCACATGTCGCCGAGGATATACTCCTCCAGTACCTCGACCATCCCCGTATCAAGGTGATGCAAGGCTGGTACCTCGAATCCGTCGAGAAAGAAGGGACCAGAATCAAATCCATCACCTGCGTCGACCGGAAGGGCGGCCGCGTCACCATCAAGGCGGACCAGTTCATCGACTGCTCCTACGAGGGAGACCTGATGGCCAAGGCCGGAGTCAGCTACACCGTCGGAAGGGAGGACAACAGCGTCTACGGGGAGACCTGGAACGGATTCCAGCTCCTCGACCAGCACCAGTTCAAGGACGGGATCGACCCCTTCGTGGTGAAGGGCGACCCCTCAAGCGGACTTCTCTGGGGCATCAGCGAGGCGGTGCGCAAGCCTGACGGGACCGGAGACGATTGTGTCCAGGCCTACAACTACCGCATCTGCCTGACCGACGACCCGGACAACCAGATCCCGATCGAGAAACCGGAGAACTACGACCCGTCGAGATACGAGCTCCTGACCCGGGTCTTCGAGGCCGACCCCAATCCACATATCCAGAAATATTTCATCTGGAGCGATATGCCGGGACGGAAGACCGACATCAACAACAGGGGCCCTTTCTCCACCGACATGATCGGAATGAACCACAACTACCCCGAGGCCTCCTGGGATGAGCGTGACGCTATCATCAAGGCCCACAAGGACTACACCCTCGGCCTGTTGTACTTCTATATGACTGACCCGCGCGTACCCTCTGTCCTCCAGGACGAGGTGCGCCGCTGGGGCCTCCCGAAGGATGAATATGTCCGCACGGGTCACTGGACCCACCAGCTCTACATCCGCGAGTGCCGCCGCCTGGTCGGGGAATATGTCGCCACCCAGGCGGACTGCGAGGGCAAGACCACTGTGGAGGACGGGATCGGTTTCGCGGCCTATGGGATGGACTCCCACAACTGCGAGCGCCTGGTCGTGGAGATTGACGGGAAACTTATGGTCAAGAACGAAGGAGACGTCCAGAAGGGAGTCGGGCAGCCTTATCCCGTGTCCTACAGGAGCCTCACCCCGAAGCGGGAGGAATGTGTCAACCTGCTGGTCCCGGTCTGCCTTTCCGCCTCGCACATAGCCTACGGGTCCATCAGGATGGAGCCTGTCTTCCTGGGAATGGGCCAGACCTGCGGTCTTGCGGCTGCCTTCGCCAGGAAGGGTTCCGTACAGGATGTGGACGTGGCCAGGATCCAGGAGATCTATGCCACCAACCCCTGCCTGGACGGCCGGGAGCCGGACACATTGATTGACGAGGATTCCGAATATATCGAGGGCAAGGACGGCTGGACGGTGGTCTATGGCAGAGGCGCCTACGGAAAGACCTACCTTCTCTATGAAGATGGCGGTGCTGACAACGGGCTGGTCTACCGTATCCCGGACAGCCTTGACGGGGAATACTCAGTCTATGCTTACCAGCAGGAATATGGTTGCCCTGTGACAAGGTACGAGATCGAGGCCGCCGGCAAGACCTCCTCCGTGGATGTCGAAAGGGCATCCCTGCATTTCGAGGGCCAGACCCGCGGCGAATGGGTGAAACTGGGTGATTTCAACCTGAAAGAAGGCGCCGGAGGCCGGATACGCCTCTCCTCGGACGAACCCGGCCTCCACGCCGACGGAATAATATTCGTAAAGAACTAGTTTGACGGCAGGCTGCGATAGTATCTTGTTAGGGGGAAAGATCTGACAACCCGATTTTCGTTGCGCCAGTGAGCCGGCCATAGGATGCCTTCAGAGGTACATCGCATGGCGATTCGGAGCAAAACCATCGCAGTGCGCCACATAGTCCGCCACCCAGGGCATTACAATTAACCTTGGGTGGCGGACTGCATTTCTGGTTGAGTCAATTTCTGTGAAATGGCATAGAAACCCTTAAATAATGTCCTTCGTCTCTTCGTAAACCAGACCGCATAGACGGGCTATCTGCTTGACAGAACTATTATAACGAGCACGAAGGGCTCTGGCGAGTCTGAGACGTTGCTGCATATTCAATGTCTTGATACTGCCTTTCCCGAACATCTCCAAACAAAGGTCGTTCTTATGTTGCCGCATTTCTTGCATAGGAACGCTTAGATGAGATATCGCACCTCCCCTCGAATCCACATCTTCTTCTTTGGTAATACACATGAAGAAGTTAAAACTTTTACAGGTCTTGAATATCTTTTCAACCAAGTCATAAGCCACATATTCCCCAGGAAATACTATCTGACCGGTAATTGGGATGCTTTCGGTAGGGATATCTCTGGTTTTCAGGATTTCCCTCAACTTATGGGAACCCATACCCAAGGTGCTGCCTTGACAACCGACCTTGTCCAGCCATGCGGGTGAGCTCCAGAACCCTGGACGTCTGAAATACAAGGGACCGCTTGACCAAGGGTAATCAAGCGCGTTGAAGGGAATACCACCTACCGGAGCGTTCTTCACTGTATAACAAATGACCACCTTCAAGTAAAAATCATCAGTAACCGCTTGATGATTGATCGGCACTCTCATGAATTTATGCCTGTCATTATGGACTAACGCCAGGTACTTGGATGTCCTCCGAACATAATCATGCATGAACCTGTTGCATTCACTGAAGTCACCATACAAAACAAAATGGACATGGGTGTCCATTAGAGAAAAGGCCAGGATTACGACCTTGTAACTGCGAATTGTTACGTATATCCGATTCATTCCGGCAATAAAATCCTTTTCATCGTAAAACATAACATCTACAGCGTTCCCATCGGTACTGAAATGCCAGCAATTCCTGACAGGAATCTTTTGTCCTTTGACGAATGGGCGGTCAAGTCCCAAATCAGAAATGGTGCTGTTAAGATAAGTTTTCATAGTCAAATCAGTTTAGTTTAAGAGAGGGTTATCGAAAAATGTTCTTTTCTTCAAGACACGCCGGAGCGCCATTAAATATAGAGACATTTTTTCATATATTTGCATCCTGTGAAACGAACACGAAGAATGTCAACAGAGAACAGGAAACCCGGCATCGGCACCAGATGCGTGCAGGCCGGTTACAAACCCGGGAAGGGTGAGCCAAGACAGATTCCCATCATCCAGAGCACCACTTTCAAGTACGAGACATCGGACCAGATGGGCCGTCTCTTCGACCTTGAGGACAGCGGGTACTTCTACACCCGGCTCCAGAACCCCACCAACGACCATGTGGCCGCCCAGATCGCCGACCTCGAGGGAGGGGTGGCGGCGATGCTGACCTCCTCAGGCCAGGCCGCGAACCTTTTCGCCTGCCTGAATATCTGCTCCGCCGGAGACCACATAGTCAGCGCCGGCAACATCTACGGCGGCACTTTCAACCTGCTCGGGACCTCTCTTCCCAAGATGGGAATAGAGGTGACCTTCGTCTCTCCGGACGCCCCCGAGGAGGAGATCAACGCCCTGTTCAAGCCCAACACCAAGCTCCTGTTCGGGGAGACTCTCTCCAACCCCGGAGTGGAGATGCTGGACATTGAGAAGTTCGCCCGTATCGCCCACAGCCACGGGGTTCCACTCGTGGTGGACAACACCTTCCCCACCCCGGTGCTGTGCCGCCCCATCGAGTACGGGGCCGACATAGTCACTCACTCGACCACCAAGTACATGGACGGCCATGGTGTCGCGGTTGGCGGAGCCCTTGTGGACAGCGGTAATTTCGACTGGGACGCCCACGCCGGAAAGTATCCCGGTCTCTGCGCCCCGGATCCCTCCTACCACGGCCTCGTCTACACCAAGGTCTTCGGGAAGGGCGCTTTCATCACCAAGGCCACAAGCCAGCTGATGAGGGATCTCGGCTCGATCCAGAGCCCCCAGAACGCATTCTACCTCCATCTCGGTCTCCAGAGCCTCCATGTGAGGATGGCCCGCCACAGCGAGAGCGCGATGAGAGTCGCTGAATATCTGGTCAATCATCCGGACGTCGCTTGGGTCAAATACCCCGGGCTTGAGAGCGACCCCCATCACGAGCTCGCCAAGAAGTACATGTCCGCTTTCAGCGGCGTGATGTGCGTCGGCCTGAAGGGCGGAAGGGACTTCGACAACAGGTTCATGGACAACCTCAAACTCATCACCATCGAGACCCACGTGGCCGACTGCCACAGCTGCATCCTTCACCCAGCGTCCCACACCCACCGCCAGTTGACCGACGAGCAGCTCCGCGCGGCCGGCATCGCCCCCGACCTCATGCGCCTCAGCGTTGGGCTGGAGGATCCGGAGGACATCATCTATGACTTGGAGCAGGCCCTCGAGGCCTCCCATTGTCATTCTGAGCGCAGCGAAGAATCTCCCGCCAGATGAATCGCCATTCACTTTTAATCGACCATCTCGACCTTGAGGCCGGCGGCTCGCTGGCCCCTTTGGAGATAGTGTACCACACCTCGGGGGTCAAGGACGGCAAGGTGGTCTGGATCTGCCACGCCCTCACGGCCAACAGCGATCCTGAGGACTGGTGGCCGGGAATGGTGGGCCCCGGAAAGGCTATCGACACAGAGAAGTGTCTCGTGGTCTGCGCCAATATTCCCGGATCACCTTACGGCAGCACCGGCCCGGCTTCTGTCAATCCCGCCACCGGGAAGCCGTACTTGCTCGATTTCCCAGCCCTGACGATGAGGGACATGACCAGAGCCTCGATGCTTGTGCGGAAACATTTGGGAATCGGGAAGATAGACCTTTTGGTCGGCAGTTCGATCGGTGGTTTCCAGGCCATAGAGTGGGCCGTCTGGGAGCCGGATCTCTTCAAGAACGCCCTGTTCATCGCCACAGCGCCGAGGATTTCCCCGTGGATGACAGCCTGGTTGGAGGCCCAGAGGATGGCCCTTGAGGCCGACCGGACTTTCCGGGAGGCCAAAGACCTGAAAGGCGGGGCCGACGGTCTTCGATGCGCCAGGGCGCAGGCCCTGATCTCCTACCGTTGCTTCGAGGGGTTCGCTATCCGGCAGAGCGAGCCGGACGAGGACTGCCTCTTCGCCCGCAGGGCGGCGACCTATGAGAGACACCAGGGCGACAAGCTCGTCAACCGGAATTTCGACGCCTATTCCTACTTGTGCATCTGCAACGCCATGGACAGCCACAACGTGGGTCGTGGAAGAGGTGGGGTCGAGGCCGCCCTGGGAAGGATAAAAGCCGACACCACAGTTATTTCCATTGACACTGACGGGATATTCCCCAGGTCCGAGACCCTGTCCTGGGCGCCGATGATCCCCGGCGCCAGGCACATCGGGATCACCTCGAGGTTCGGTCACGACGGCTTCCTGCTCGAGAACGAGCTCCTGACCGGGATCATCTCGCCAATCCTATAATCCGGCGACTTCCCGCGGTTATCCGATCCTCGCTCTCTTTTCGTGATAGTATCAAAATAATGAATATGGCTAGAATTTATGTCGCGTCAAGCTGGCGCAACCCCTATCAGCCGGAAGTGGTGAGACGGCTCCTCGAGGCCGGTCACGAGGTTTATGACTTCCGGAACCCAGTCGCCAATCCCGGAGGCTTCCATTGGGCTGACGTCTCTGAGAACTGGCAGGAATGGACTGTTGACGATTATATCGGGAACCTCACCCACCCCGTGGCCGAGAAGGGCTTCAAGGCCGATCTCGACGCCATGCTCTGGGCCGACACCTGCGTGCTGGTCCTGCCCTGCGGAAGGTCCGCCCACACCGAGGCCGGCTGGTTCGCCGGACGGGGCCTGAAGACCGTGGTTTATATTCCCGAGAAACAGGAGCCGGAACTGATGTACAAGGTGTTCGATTCCGTGGTCGGCTCGATCGGGGACCTGCTCGCCGCTCTTAGGTGAGATTGTGGGTTATTATTTGAGAATTATCGCGTATATTTGTCTTCTGGTTACGAATTAAATAATTAATCCAATATTCATTTAAATCATGAGAATTATCCAAGTTACAGGTAGGGAGATCCTCGATTCGAGAGGAAACCCCACGATCGAGGCTGAGGTTGTCCTCGAAAGCGGTGTCATCGGAACGGCCGCCGTCCCCTCTGGCGCTTCCACAGGTGAGAACGAGGCTCTTGAGCTTCGTGACGGAGACCCCAAGCGCTACGGCGGCAAGGGTGTACTCAAGGCTGTCGAAAACATCAACGACAAGATCGCTCCCGCCATCATCGGGATGTCCGCTCTCGAGCAGCGCGCCATCGACAAGACCATGATCGAGCTTGACGGCACGCCCACCAAGAGCAATCTCGGAGCCAACGCCATCCTCGGTGTCTCCCTCGCCGTCGCGAAAGCCGCCGCGGAGTATCTCGGAATTCCTCTTTACCGTTACATCGGCGGCACCAACGCCTATGTCCTGCCCGTCCCGATGATGAACATCATCAACGGTGGAGCCCACTCCGACGCCCCCATCGCGTTCCAGGAGTTCATGATCCGTCCTGTCGGCGCCCCTTGCGAGGCTGAGGCCGTCCGCGTCGGGGCCGAGGTCTTCCACGCCCTCCAGAAAGTTCTCAAGGGCCGCGGCCTGAGCACCGCCGTCGGTGACGAGGGTGGTTTCGCCCCGAAGCTCGAGGGCATCGACGACGCTCTCGACTGCATCATCGAGGCCATCAAGAAGGCCGGCTACGAGCCTGGAAAGGACGTGACCATCGCCATGGACTGCGCCGCCTCCGAGTTCTGCTTCAAGGAGGGTGACACCTTCTACTATGACTACAAGCAGCTCAAGGACGGCAAGAAGAAGGATCCTAACGGCAAGAAGCTCACCAGCGAGGAGCAGATCGCCTATCTGGAGCAGCTCATCACCAAGTACCCGATCGACTCTATCGAGGACGGCCTGTCCGAGGAGGACTGGGAAGGCTGGGTGAAGCTCACCAAGGCTATCGGCGA
>JAFROJ010000034.1 GCA_017429765.1 Bacteroidales bacterium
AAGCCGGTCTCAAATTCTTTCAGAAGGGAGAACGAGAAACTCTTGGTGGCCTCATTGCAGGCGTCCTGTCTCGTGTCAAGAGATATGGGCCTGAATTCATTATCCGGATTGTCGTCGATCACCTCTTTCTGGCATCCGAAGGCTATTAGGCAGACAAAGGCCATTATAGTTGTTAAGAGAGATAAGCTCTGTCTCATGATTGATATGATTGAGTTCAAATACACTGTCTGGTGTTAAGAAAAAAGCTTCACGACGCTGGCTTGTAACGCTTTTTCACCGCAACCAGAAGGCTTGGCGCAAGATAGCGCGAGGCATGCAGCCGCTGAGATAGCGACTCCTTCCAATAACAGCTTCTCAAAAGTCTTCATACATTAATATAACGGAAGACTCCTGAAAAGACGTCAAAGAAATATAGAAATCGGCTGGATTATCGTTTTTCAGGCGCCCGGAGGATTCACTGTTTCAGCACGGGGCCGCACTGGACGCCGAGGAGCTTCAGGGAACTGACGAAGTCGGAGGTGACAGCGACCTTGAACTTCGTGGAGTGGAACTCGATGTTGTACTTCGTGCCGGGGTCGTACAGGTACATCTTGAGCGGGGTCTTGCCGGGGTTGGCCTTCACAAGGGCCACAAGCTCTTTGCGGAATCGCTCGGTGAGCATGGGTGTCGTCACCGAGATCGAGAAAGCGGCCAGTTTGCTCTCGTTGATGTTGCCGAGCAGGGATATCTCCTTGATCTTGAACGCGTAAGGAGCCGTCTTGCCCTGGGCTCTCTCTTCCGCCCGGATGTTATATTTCTCCTCGATGTTCCCCTCGATGTACAGGCTGGCGTGGGGCTGGAGATATTTCATGAAATTCTCATGCTCGCTGCCGAAGAGCGAGAGCTCGTAGGAGCCGCTGTAATCCTCGAGTTTGGTGCGGGAATATGGCTTCCCGGTCTTTGAGATAAGAGTCGCTGTCTCTGTCACGAGGCCGGCCACGGCGACCTTCATCTTCTTCTTGGCCGCCTCGCACTCGGTCACCAGGTTGGAAAGCGTGGCCAGTTCCTGGTTGGTGAAAGACTCCATCTCGAAAGCGTACTTGTCCAGAGGATGGGAGGAGATGTACATCCCGACAAATTCCTTCTCTTTCTGGAGATAGACCAGCTCGTCGTCGACCTCAACGTTGTCGGGGATCTCGGGCCGCACCGGTTTCATCTCCTCCATGTCCCCGAAGAGGGAGGCTCCCGAGTCCGCCGAGTCCTGGCTGTAGAGGGTGGCGTAGCGGGCGAGCTCGTCAATGAAAGGGTTCCCGTTCTTGCAGGGCAGGAAGAACTGGCGGCGCTTGATCCCGAATGAGTCGAAACCTCCCGAATACGCCAGGCACTCGAGGGCTTTGCGGTTGAGGACCCCGTCCATCCTCTCCACGAAATCGAACAGGTCCTTGTAGGGGCCGTCGCTCTCCCTTCCGGCGATGATAGCGTCGGCCACGTTGGTGCCGAACCCCTTGATTCCCTTCAGGCCGAATCGGATATTCCCGTCCTTGTTGACCGTGAAGTGGGAATATGACTCGTTGACATCAGGGTTCATCACCTTGATCTTGTGGGCCTTGCAGTCTGAGAGTATGTTACGGATCTCGCTCGTGTTGCCGAGGTTGCAGGAGAGGTTGGCGGCGAAGAACTCGGCGGGGTAGTGGCATTTGAGCCAGCCGGTCTGGTAGGAGACCCACGCGTAGCAGGTGGAGTGCGACTTGTTGAAGGCGTACTGGGCGAACTTCTCCCAGTCCTTCCAGATCTTGTCCAGGGTCTTCTCCGGGTGTCCGTTGGCCATTCCCCCGGTCATGAACTTGTCCTTCAGCTCGTTCAGGATGTCGATCTGCTTCTTTCCCATCGCCTTGCGGAGTTTGTCAGCCTCGCCCTTGGTGAACCCGGCGAGTTTCTGGGACAAGAGCATGACCTGCTCCTGATAGACCGTGATCCCGTAGGTGTCTTTCAGGTACTCCTCCATCTCGGGGAGATCGTATTCGATCACCTCCGTCCCGAGTTTCCTGTTCACGAAGTTGGGAATGTACTCCATCGGGCCCGGCCTGTAGAGGGCGTTCATGGCGATCAGGTCCTCGAAACGCTCCGGGTGGAGCCTCTGGAGCCAGGTCTTCATCCCGGGAGACTCGAACTGGAACACGCTGTCCGTGTCGCCCCGGCTGTAAAGCTCGTAGGTGGGCTTGTCGTTGATGTCAATGGCCTCGATGTCGATGTCCTTGCCGAAGCGCAACTTGATGTTGTCCAGGCACTTGTGGATGATGGTGAGGGTGTTGAGGCCCAGGAAGTCCATCTTCAGCATCCCGACGTCCTCGATGTAGTGGCCGTCGAACTGGGAAGTCCAGACCAGTTCCCCGGAGTCCTTGTCCGTGGACAGGCAGATGGGAATATAGTCGGTCAGTTTCCCTCGCCCGATGATGGTGGCGCAGGCGTGCATACCCACCTGACGGATGCAGCCCTCGAGCCTCAGGGCGTATTTAAGGACCTCCTTCACCTGGTCGGAGCCGTTCTCCAGGGCGTTCCTCAGGTCCGGGACGAGGCGGTAGCAGTTCTTCAGGGTGATCTTGACATCAGTGTCCTCCATTCCCTTCTGGAACCATTTGCCGTCCTTCTCATATTTCTTGAAGCCGGGCTTCAGCTCGTCCAGTTTGGGGTTGAAAGGATATTCCTTCTCCACCTTCTCGCTGAGGCGGTCGGGAACCATGGCGGAGAGGCGGTTGGACTCGTCGAGCGGCAGGTCCCTCACCCTGGCCACGTCCTTGATCGCTCCCTTCGCCTGCATCGTCCCGAAGGTGATGACCCTCGAGACGTGGTCTTTGCCGTAGGTGTCCTCGACATATTTGTGAGCCAGCCCGAGATCCTCGAAGTCCACGTCGATATCCGGCATCGAGATACGGTCCGGGTTCAGGAAACGCTCGAACAGCAGCTGGTACTTGATGGGATCGAGGTTGGTGATCCCAAGGCAGTAGGCCACGGCGGAGCCGGCAGCGGAGCCACGTCCGGGGCCCACGAGGCTGCCTCCCTTCCGGCAGGCGGCGATGTAGTCCTGGACGATGAGGAAATAATCCGGGAAGCCCATGCGGCAGATGGTTTTGAGCTCAAAATCAAGTCTTTCCATCTGCTCACCGGTCAAGGTCTCCCCATAGCGTCTCTTGGCGCCGAGGTAGGTCAGGTGGCAGAGGTAGGCCACGGAACGGCAGAACTCGTCGCCCCTGTAGACACCCTTCTTGTCGTTTCTTCCGGCGTCGATGACGGCCTTGTATTTCTCCAGATAGGAGTCGATGTCCTTGAGGAAGCCGGGGTCGATCTCGTACTTCGGGAGGACGTGGTCGCGGTCGATGCTGTACACCTCGACCTTATCCGCCACCTCGAGGGTGTTGGCGAGGACCTCCGGATGGTCGGGGAACAGGGCGGCCATCTCCTCCTCGCTCTTGAGGTACTCCTGTTGGGTGTAGTGCAGGCGGGGCTCGTCGAATATCTTCTTGCCGGTGTTGAGGCAGATGAGGTGGTCGTGGGCCGGGCCGTCCTCCTTGTCCACGAAATGGACGTCGTTGGTGGCGACCACCTTGACCCCATATTCCTTGGCGAGCGTGAATATTCCCTCGTTGCTGATCTTCTGCTGCTCAAAGACTTCCAGCGAGAGTCCCGGGATCTCGGTCTTGTGGAGCATCACCTCAAGGTAGTAGTCCTCCCCGAAGACCTTCTTGTGCCATTCCACGGCCTTCCTGGCCGCCGCCATGTTCCCGGAGACAATGTCTTTCGGGATCTCGCCGGCTAGGCAGGCGGAGCAGCAGATCAGGCCCTCGCTGTACTTCTCGATGATCTCGTGGCTCACCCTGGGCTTGCCGTAGTAAAGCCCCTCGACATGTCCCAGCGAGACAATGTTCATCAGGTTCCTGTAGCCCAGGGCGTTCTTCGCCAGGAGGATGAGGTGGTAATAGGAGCGGTGCTCGTTGTCCTTGATCCTGGGGTCGTAGTGGCGGGTCACATAGACCTCGCAGCCGATTATGGGCTTGACCTTGTACTCCTTTGTCTCCTTGTCCCGGTGCTTGCCGGCGAACTTGAAGAACTCCTTGACACCGTACATGTTACCGTGGTCGGTGATGGCCAGGGCGGGCATGCCCATGGCTTCCGCCCTGTCGAACAGGGTCGAGATTGAGGAGAATCCGTCGAGGATCGAGTACTGGGTGTGGACGTGAAGATGGACGAAGGACATGTGGAGAGCGGTTCTGTCTTACAAAGATATCGAAATTGCCCGCTCGTTCAAAGACCGTCTTGAGAAAAAGTTATCAACATCCTCTTTGGCGTGTTCTTTGGTTATTGTTATATTTGTAAAAACCAAAACATTAAACAAAAAAGCGTTATGAAAGGTGATTCGTTTTTCGCGTTGATAGCGGGGGCCGCCGCCGGGCTGACCCTCGGTCTTTTGTTCGCCCCCGAGAAAGGGGAGGAGACTCGCCGCAAGGTGAAGGCCGCCGCGGTCGAGGGCTGGGACGAGTTCGTTGACGCCACCGACGGTGGCTGGGACAGGGCCAAGGAATCCTTCGAGGACATCAAGGAAGGGGCCGAGAGCGCTACATCCAGGTTGAAAGCCAGGGCCAGGCTCGCCCGCAGGGACCTCAAGAACCTCAAGGCCACCCTGACGGACCAGGCCACAGACTTGAAGGAGGACGCCCGTGTGAAGATACTCGCCGAGTTGGAGAAACTTGAGAAGGCTCTCGCGAAGGATCCCGAGGAGGCTGACGACCAGGAGGATTAAAGATGAGTGAGCTCACAAGACCGGTCGAGGATCTGGGCCAGGAGGCTTCGGACTACATCGACCTCAGGATCAACGAGTTGAAACTCGGGGCTGCCAAAGGCCTGTCGTTGACGTTGAGTAAACTCCTTTACTTGCTGCTCGTCTTGTTCGTGATCTCGGTGATCCTCACCTCTGTCGGTATAGGCGGGGTGATGTGGATAGGGGAGATGATCGGAAGCTATGCCGGCGGGGCCGGGATAGTGGCCGGATTCTTCCTGATCCTGCTCCTTGTCCTGATCCTTCTCAGGAAAAGGCTTTTCAGGGACACGTTCGTCCCCCTGTTCGTGAAGATGTTCTTTGAGGACGACAATAAGAACTAGCCATGAAGTTCAGTGAGATCAAGACAATGGGCCAGCTTGAGGAGGCTCAGAGGCAGGTTAAAAAACGTGTCAAGAACAAGGGAGAGGCCGTCAAGGACTCCTTCCGCGACATGAAGGAATCGTATTCCCCTGGGAACATGCTACTCTCCGGATTACGGTCTGTCTCGTCGTATGTTCCTGTGGATCAATTCCTTCTGACCACGGTTCGCCGCTTGAAAAGAAGCCTCTCGAAATGAGCCGCTATTCAGACAGGGTCGAGACCATAAGGGAGATGGCGCGTTCCCGAGGCTGGGACGCCGTCATCCTGACGAATAATGACCCGCACGCGAGCGAGTATTCGGCGCCCCGGTGGCATCAAGTGTCGTGGGTGTCGGGGTACACCGGCGAGGGCGAGATCGTCATCACCGACGACCACGCCGGCCTCTGGACCGACACGAGGTATTTCATCCAGGCCGAGAGGCAGTTGAGGGGCACGGGAATCGAGCTCCACAAGACAAGGGTTCAAGACCAGGTCCTCATCCCGGAGTGGCTCTCGAGAAAGTTCGAGGGCTACGACGAGGTTGTGGTCGCCGTGGACGGCCTGGGGATAAGCGCCATCTCCGTGGCCGGGATAAGGGAGGCCATCGGGACCGACAGGACCGCCATCGCCAACATTCCCGACATGCTCTCGCCCCTTTGGCTTGACCGTCCGGCCATCCCCCAGACCCCGATCATCACCCTCGGGACGGAGACCGTGGGCTGGTCCAGGACGCGGAAGATCGCATGGCTGCGCGGGTGGCTGAATGACAAGGGCTTGGACGCCATACTCCTCACGGCTCTCGATGAGATCGCGTGGGTTCTCAATGTGCGCGGACGCGACGTGGACTACAATCCCGTTGTCATGTCCTACCTCCTGGTCACTTCCGACACGGTGCAGTGGTTTGTCCGCAAGGGGCCCCTGGCTCCGGACGACCACGAGACCGAGGACAGTCTCTATGAGCTGACGGCCGACGGGATCAACATCCAGGACTATTCCGACATCGGCATGGCCTTGTCCGGAATAGTCGATGACGACTACATCAAGAGCCTGTTCGTGGATCCCGCCACTCTCAATCACGACCTTTACGGGATTCTAAAAGAGAACTCCCCGGGCGCCATCGAGAACGGGAAGTCCCCCGTGGCTCTCCGCAAGGCCGTGAAGAACGAGGTGGAGATCGCCGGGATGAGAGAGGCGCATCTCGAGGACGGTGTCGCGATGGAGAGATTCCTCTACTGGCTCGAGACAATGGTCCAGGCCGGGGAGCCTCTCAATGAATATGAGTGTTCGGCCAAACTTCACGAGCTCCGCTCGGAGATCGAAGGCTTCCGGGGAGAGAGTTTCGAGACCATCTCCGCTTACGGGGCCAACGCAGCCCTGCCGCATTATGTGACCCCGGAGGAGGATTCGGCTGAACTGTACGCCAACGGCTTGTACCTGTGCGACTCCGGCGGGCAGTATCTCTTCGGCACGACCGACATCACCCGCACCGTCCCGCTCGGGCCTTGCACCCCTCTTGAGAAGGAGGACTACACCCTGACGCTCAAAGGCCATATCGCCCTATCCAAAATAGTGTTCCCCAAAGGCACAGCCGGCTGTCAGCTGGATGTCCTGGCCAGGGCTCCGCTTTGGAACTCCAAGAGGAACTTCGGCCATGGGACTGGCCACGGGGTAGGGTTCTACCTTAACGTCCACGAGGGCCCGCAGGAATTCCGCCAGAACTTCAACAAGCAGGCTTTCCTACCCGGAATGATCACCTCCGACGAGCCGGGAATCTACCGTGAGGGCCGCCACGGAGTCCGTCACGAGAACCTGATACTCTGCGTGGAGGCCGGGGAGAATGACTTCGGGCGCTGGCTTCGTTTCGAGCCTCTGACTCTCTGTCATTTCGACACATCGGTGGTCGTGAGGGAACTGCTTGACGATTCGGAGATTAAGTGGCTCAATGACTACAACGAGAGAGTCTTCCTGACCCTCTCGCCGCGGCTTTCCTCCGACGTGGCCGCCTGGCTACGGGAGAAGACAAGGGCTATCTGAGGCTACTTCCCTTTAGGTACCCGGATCTCAAACTCGGTGAACACCGGATAGTGGTCAGAGATGTATCTCGGCCCGAATTTCTTGCTGTCAACAACCTCGTAGGCGGTCACCTTGGCGTTGCGGAACATGATGTGGTCCGGCCATAGGGGAGAGTTCCCGGGCTTCCCGAACCCGTTGAACGAGGCCCTTGTGTCCGGCTTTTTCAGGGAGAAATTGGCGTCCTTGGCGTAAGAGACAAGGGGGACTAAGATCCTGTCCGAGGCGGACATCTTGAAATCCCCTCCCGCGAAGACCACCGCATCGTCCCCCGCTATCTCCTTGATCTTGTCTGCCATGAGAACGGCGCTGTTCTTCCCGGCTGTCTCCGCCTCGTCGAACTGGGTGTTGAAGCAGAAGAAGATGACTCCCGACTTCTTGTAGCGAAGCTTCACCCAGGTGGTGTTCCTGACCTTACCGGCGTCCCACCCGGGAGTGTTCTCGTCTTGTTTCTCGTTCAGCCAGAATGAACCGTAGTCCAGAAGCTCGAAGAGGTCGGCCCGGAACATGATTGGATTCTCGTTGAAAGGGATGTCCTGATCGACGATCCCTGGTTTAGAGCTCCTGTCGACAAGGGTGTGTTTCTTGAGTTCCTTGGCCAGGTCGGCCTTGTGGTAGGCATAGGCCTCCTGAAGGAAGAGAACGTCGGGATAGTATTTCTTGATGGCCTTCAGGCAGCCTTTCTTACGAGCCTGCCAACTGAAGTCCCCGGCCTCGTCTTTCTCCTGCCCGTGAATATTGAAAGTCAGGATCTTGAGGCTTTCCGTCTTGGCCCGCGCCGTCCCGGAAAAAGCGAGAGCCGCCGCGAGAGCGGTGAATACCAGGATTCTTCTCATAATCGGAAAGTCAATGGGCTATTTGGATATCTTGGCCACCCAGCCGCCGCCGGGAGCCATGTGGATATGGACCTTGCCGTCGACAGGCAGGCTGGCGGAAACCTTCTTGTAGTCGCTCGCGGCCCTGTGGGCGTTGACACCGTCCTGGAAGACGGTCATCTCACCGCTGCCGATGAAGCCCAGGTCGAGAACAAGGTCGCGGGCTTTCCAGTCAGTAAGGGCCCCGACGTACCAGTCGTTACCCTTGCGGCGGGCGATGGCCACATATTCCCCGATCTTGCCGCAGACGGGGACAGTCTCGTCCCAGGAGGTCGGGAAGGCGGCGATGAAGTCGGTACACTCCGGCTCGGCCATATAGTTGGAGGGGGAGTCGCAGAGCATCGTGAGAGGGGCCTCGAAAATGGCGTACTCGGCGAGCTGGCGGCAGCGTGTGCCCTGGCTCATCGGGGAGGAGTTGTTAGGGTAGGCGCGGCCCTTGGTGGCGTTGATCATCGCGCCCTGGGTGTAGTCCATCCTTCCCGCGGCCATCCTGACGAAAGGAATGATCACGTCATAGGTCACCTGGTCGTACTCGTCGGCGCCCCACTTCATCTGCTCGAGACCGGCAACACCCTCGTAGTTGATGATGTTGGGATAGGTCCTTTCAAGGCCGGAAGGCTTGAAGGCCCCGTGGAAGTCCACGAGCATGTGGTACTTGGCGGCTGTGGCGGCGACATTCTCGTAGAAATTCATCACCTCCTGGTCGTCACGGTCCATGAAATCGACCTTGAAGCCCTTGATCCCCATCTTGGAATAGTGGCTGAACACTCCCTCGATGTCCTTTTCCACGGCCTTGTAGCCGGCCCAGAGGATCAGGCCCACATTCTTTGACCCGGCGTAGGCGATAAGCTCCTCGAGATTGATCTCCGGGACGATCTGGAAGAGGTCGGTCTTCTTGTTGACAGCCCAGCCCTCGTCCAGGATGACATATTCGATCCCGTGCCTGGAGGCGAAGTCGATGTAGTACTTGTAGGTCTCGTTGTTGACCCCGGACTTGAAATCGACGCCGCGGATGTTCCAGTCGTTCCACCAGTCCCAGGCCACCTTGCCGGGCTTGATCCAGCTCCAGTCCACATTCTTGTCGGCGGGTTTCCCGAGCAGCCAGGTCAGGTCGGAGCCCGGGAGATCTTTCTCGTCGCCGAACACACCGACGATCCTCCAGGGGAAGCTCCTTCCGGCCTCGGCCTTGGCGATGTAGTCCTCGCGGCTCTGGACAACACCCTGAAGCATGTTATGCCCGCCGATCACGACGTCCTTGGGGAGAGGGGCGTTGACACCCTTGAGCGACTTGCCGCCCTGGCCGTTGAGGTAGAGGCCGGGATAGTCCCTCAGGTCGGACTCGGTGATGAGTACCTTCACGCCGTCGGACGCGTCCACGACCACCGGCAGGAAAGCCAGGCGCTTCGGCTCCCAGGCCGAGAGATTGATGTGCTGGTAATAGTTCTCGAAGGAGTTGAAGAACTGGGGCTCGAACGACTCGATCTTGTCGGTCCTGACATAGGGCACCCAGGAAGTCCAGTCCTCAGGGAAGTTGAACTCCGCCTTTTCCGACTTCACGTTGAAGGAACCCTTCTTCGCCGTCGAGACAAAACGGTACGCGACCGCGTTGTCATAAGCCCTGAACTCCACGGCATAGCCCTTGAAACTCAAGGCCAGGCAATTGTGGATGTCATCCACGGCGGCTTTCTTGTAAGCCACGGCGGGGATGGCCTTCTCCTCATTCTTCCAGGTGTAGGTCTTGGTCACCTTGCCCTCGCCGAAGACAGTCCCGTCCGAGAGAACCATGGCTATCTCTGAGGGAGCCAAGATTTGCTTCCCGTCGAAAGTTATTGAATATGAAAGCTTTCCGTCAGCTTTGATTTCAGCTTTGATCCTTCCGTTCGGAGAGGAGAGCGTCCATGTTTTCTTGGCGGCGAAGGAGGTCGCCGGCAGGCAGAGCGCCAGCAAGGCGATGCCGATGACTGGTCTGAGAAATGACTTCATATGAATAGGCTGTTTCTAGTGTCAGGTTGAAAATGTAAAAATAAACAAAAAATATGTAATTTTGTTTGAATGAAAAGGAAAAGCCTCCAACTCTCCGCCATCTTGGCGATTTCCCTGTCGGTCGCGACATCAGTCGCCGGACAGCCCATGGCTGACCGGCCGACCGCCCACGTGCGCGGGATGATGGGTACCGACCTCGACGGTCGTATCATTCCCCTGGCCGCCGCCCCTTTCGGGATGGTCCAGCTCGCCCCCGACACCTATTACATCGCCTCCGGCTATCATTACTCCCATCCCGAGATATTGAGTTTCAGCCACTCGCACGCCTGCGGCAACGGTGGCGGCGACATGCAGGACATCTGCGTGATGCCCCTCACGGGCAGTCGCTGGAAAGGGATGACGCTCTACCCGGACGATGTCCGCAGCGCCTACAGCCATGAGCGGGAGAGCGTCGAGCCCGGCTATTACACCGTCGATCTCCTCGACTTCGGAATCAAGGCGGAATTGACAGCCACCGAACGCTGCGGGGTCCACAGGTACACCTATCCCGAGGGAGAAAGGCAGTACTTTTCCATTGACATGAAGAGGGGGAACGCTTCCCGCGCCACGACCGTTCCCGAGGAGTTCCACGACACAGTCATGGTCAGCCATATCCGAGTGGTAGATGAGTATAATGTCCAGGGCTACAGGGTCACCGAGGGCTGGTCTCCTGAGGAACACGCCTGTTTCCACGCCAGGTTCAACAAGCCCATCGTAGGGTATAAGATCTTCCTTGACCGGGGTTTGACCGGGAAGGCCGATGTCACGGGGCGTGACGTGAGAGTCCTGCTGGATTTCGGGGTCGATGACACCCCGCTTGTCGTGAAGGTGGGATACTCGCCAGTCTCTGAGGAAGGCGCGCTGGCCAATCTCGAGGCGGAAGTGGAAGGCAAGGACTTCGACCAGGTCCGTTCCGAGACGAGGGCGGCTTGGGACAGGGAGCTTTCCGCTATCACCATATTCGACGAGGACTCGCCAGACAAGGACCTGTTTTACACAAGCCTCTATTTCGCCCTCCTCTATCCCCAGCTCTACAGCGATGTGGACGGGAGTTTCCGGAGCAGTGACTTCAAGGTGCACCGCGGTGACTACCGCTATTACGCCGGCGTGCTTGGCCTTTGGGACACCTTCAGGGCCCAGAACCCCCTTGTCTCGATACTCAGGCCAGACGTGACAGAGGACCTGATGAAAACCTTCCTGGCCCATTTCAAGAACGGCGGACAGCTCCCGATCTGGACCATCAATGGCGAGGAGAACATGTGCATGACCGGCTACCACTCGATGCCGGTGATCGCCTCCGCGATGGCGAGGGGAATATCCGGCTTCCCCGCCGACTCTCTCCTTGAGGCGATGAAGGTCTCGGCCCAGAAGGACACCTTCGGATTCTTCTGCCGCAAGTTCCGCGGGGCGAAGTATTACAGGCGCTTCGGCTATGTCCCTTATGACCTCGAGACCCACTCCGCCTCCAAGACCCTTGAATATTCCTACGACGACTGGTGCGTCGCCCAGGTGGCCAGGATGCTCGGGAGGAGGAAAGATTACAAGGAATACATGGAATATGCCCGGTGGTACAGGAACGTTTTCGATCCCGGGACCCGTCACGCCCGGGGGCGTGACTCGGAGGGGAACTGGAGGCCCGGATTCGACCCTCTCTACGACGGCGGCTACGGGGAGATATCCGATTTCTGCGAGGGCAACAGCATGCAATATTCATTCTTCGTCCCGCACGACGTGTACGGGCTGATGGGAATCATGGGCGGCCGGGAGGCCCTCTTGTCCAGGCTCGACTCCCTCTTCAGCGCCCCTATCGGGAACCAGGAGACCTGGACGGAACAGAAGGTCACCAGCTTCGGGCACGTGGGCCAGTACGCCCACACCAACGAGCCGGTCCATCACGTGATCTACCTGTACAACTACGCCGGACAGCCTTGGAAGTGCCAGGAGAAGGTCAGGGAAGTACTTCATACCCAATATAATACAAGTCCTGCGGGGATGTGCGGCAACGACGACACCGGCCAGATGTCGGCCTGGTTCGTGATGAGTTCGCTGGGGTTTTATCCGGTGACCCACGGCCAGGATGTGTTCGTCATAGGCTCTCCGCTATTCAAGAAAGTCGTGGTCAACCATCCCAAAGGGAGGCTGACCCTGCTGGCCCCGTCGAACGGGCCCGGATCACCCTATATCCGTGAGATCAAGATCAACGGCAGGAAGTACAGGAAGAACTATTTCCGGGGACGCGACCTGTTCGAGGGGGATGTCACGGTCGAGTTCGTGATGGGCAGCGAGCCCGACCTCGCGTGGGGCACCCGCCTGAAGGACTGCCCTCCGGGGATCGACGGGAAAAGAGGAAGGATTAACAAGCGAGACAGAAGAAGATGGCTAAGATGAAGACCGCGGAGGACACTCCTCTGATCAAGCAGTTTTTCTCTGTGAAGGCCCAGCATCCCGAGGCGGTGCTCCTTTACAGGGTCGGGGATTTCTATGAGTCATATTCGGACGACGCCGTCCTTATCAGCAAGGTGCTGGGAATAATCCAGACCAGGAAGTCGAACGGGGACAAAGGCTACATCGAGATGGCCGGATTCCCCCATCACGCCCTTGACAACTATCTTCCTAAACTTGTCCGGGCAGGTTACAAGGTCGCCGTCTGCGACCAGCTTGAGGACCCGAAGTTCGCCAAGAAACTAGTCAAGCGCGGGGTCACCGAGCTTGTCACCCCGGGAATAGCCTTCAATGACCAGCTCCTTAACCAGAAGGAGAACAATTACCTCGCCGGCCTGACCTTCGACAAGGACGAGTGCGGAGCCGCGTTCCTGGATGTCTCGACCGGCTTGTTCCAGGTCGCCCAGGGCTCCCTGGACTACATCGGCACCCTGCTCTCATCCCTTGCCCCCAAGGAGATTGTCGTCCAGAGGGGCTATGAGAAGGGCGTCCGGGAGAGGTACGGCGAGAACCTCTACATCTCCACCGTCGAGGAGTGGGCTTTTGTCCACGAGGCCGCCGTGGAGAGGCTCAAGAAACAGCTTAAGACCGGCTCCCTCAAAGGTTTCGGAATAGAGAGGTTCCCCCTTGGCGTCTGCTCGGCCGGAGCGCTCATAGTCTATCTTGAGCAGACCCAGCATACCGGTCTTGGCAACATCTGCTCCATATCCAGGATCGACGGGGACAAGTTCGTCTGGATGGACAAGTTCACCATGAGGAACCTGGAGTTATTCTCTTCCTCCGCCGGCGGGGAGGGCGTCAGCCTGGTGTCGGTGATGGACAGGTGCTCATCCCCGATGGGAGCGAGACTCCTGAGGAACTGGCTGGCCATGCCTGTGATGGATATTCCCGAACTGGAGAGCCGACTCGATGTCGTTCAGCATTTCTTCGACAATCCGGAGGACCTCGAGCGGGCCAGGACCCTGATCGGGGAGATGGGCGACCTGGAGAGGATAATCTCCCGCGCCGCGATGGGAAGGATAGTCCCCCGCGAGGTGATGCAGCTGGGCCGAGGCCTGGAGAGGATGGAACCCGTCTCGGACCTGTGTCGGGGCCGCGGGGTCGAGGCCCTGGAAACACTCGCCGGAGGCATGAGGGACTGCTCCTCCTTGCTGGAGGCCATCCGCCACACCATGGATCCCGAGCCGGCGGCGGCCATCGGCAAAGGGCCGGTCATCGGAAGCGGGGTGGACGAGGAGTTGGATGAGTTGAGGAATATCTCCTCGGGCGGAAAGGACTTCCTCCTGCGACTCCAGCGGAGCGAGGCCGAAAGGACAGGCATAACCTCCCTCAAGATAGGCTACAACAATGTCTTCGGCTACTACATCGAGGTCCGCAACACCTTCAAGGACCTCGTGCCTCCCGAGTGGATCCGGAAGCAGACCCTTGTCGGCGCCGAGCGCTACATCACCGGCGAGCTCAAGGAATACGAGGAGAAGATCCTGAGCGCCGAAGACCGCATCTATGCTCTTGAGACAAAGATCTACGGTGAGCTTGTCTCCTTGATACAGAAGAATATAGCCGCTATTCAGGCCAATAGCCGGATCATCGCCAGGCTGGACACCTTGTCCGGTTTCGCGGCCCTCGCGAGGGATCGCGGATATTGCCGTCCGGAGGTGACAAAGGATTTTGAACTGGACATCAAGGGAGGCCGTCATCCCGTCATCGAGACCCTGATGCCCCCGGGGGAGGAATATGTCCCCAACGACGTCCATCTCGACAACAAGAGGCAGCAGGTCATCATCCTGACCGGACCTAACATGGCAGGTAAATCCGCCCTGCTCCGCCAGACGGCCCTCATCGTCCTGATGGCCCAGGTCGGCTCTTTCGTGCCGGCGGAAAGCGCCCGGTTCGGCTATCTCGACAAGATATTCACCCGTGTCGGGGCCTCCGACAACATCTCAAGGGGAGAGTCCACCTTCATGGTGGAGATGCTGGAGACATCCATGATCCTGCACAACCTTTCCTCCCGCTCTCTCGTTCTTCTCGATGAGATCGGCCGTGGCACCTCGACCTACGACGGCATGTCGATAGCCAGGGCTATCGTTGAATACATCCATGAATATGGCCGCGGCGCCAAGACCCTTTTCGCCACCCATTACCACGAGCTCAACGACCTTGAGGAACTTTACCCGAGAGTCAAGAATTTCCACATCACAGTCAAAGAGGTCGGCACACAGGTGATCTTCCTCCGCAAACTTAAGGAAGGCGGCACCGCCCATAGTTTCGGAATACATGTGGCTCGCATGGCAGGAATGCCCAAGGAGGTGGTGCAAAGCGCCGAGAACACCCTCAAGGCTCTGGAAATAAATGATTCAGAGCATCTTGTGAGTGCAAAGAAGGGACAGATAAGAAAGCCGGTCCAGACCAAGGCGGGCACTCTCGAGAGCGACGGCTCGCTCCAGCTTTCCTTCTTCCAGCTTGACGACCCGACCCTCGAGTCCCTTCGAGACAAGCTCGCCTCGGCCGACTTGAACAACATGACCCCCCTCCAGGCCTTCGACCTTCTCCGCTCGATGAAGGACGAGCTCGGGGTGTGACCCGTATATTACTAGACTCATTTCCAATGAAACGTTTTCTTTACGCTATCATCCTTCTTTTGGCGGGAGGTTCCGTTTCCTTCGCCCAGTCGCCTGAGCGATTCGCCAACCCCATGAACGAGGACCGTATCTACATGCTCCAGCACGACACCCAGGGAGATGTGGACGCCCTTCTCGACAGGCTCGGCGCCGCCGGCTTCGGGGGAATAGTCACCAACGCCGACTGGCACACAGGGAAGGCCGATCCCGACTTCTACCTCCAGAATGACGAGGATTTCGCACGGCTCGACAAGGTCATCGACGCCCTGAGAAACAGGGGCATGGGGGTATGGCTCTACGACGAGTGCGGCTATCCCAGCGCCTCTGCCAACGGGTTGACCCTTCTCGGGCATCCTGAATATGAGGCCAGGGGATTCACCGAGATCCGTGCCGGAGGCCCCGGGACAGTTTGGGACAAGCCCCTAACATATGAGAAGATAATATTCGCCTGCCGGGACGACGGGACTCCGGTTCCTTTCAGCCCGACCCGGGCGGAGGGCGCGGACCGGATCTATGCTGTCCGTCCGGTCTTCGAGGGAAGTCACGCGCAGACCTGCGGATGGGGCCCCAGGCACTATCCTAACCTCCTGGACAAAGAGGCCGTCGCCGCCTTCATCCGCTGCACCTACGACAAGTATCTCGACAAGACAAAGGGCTTCGGGGCCTTTGAGGCCGTGTTCACCGACGAGCCGAGCCTGATGTCGGGCTTCGTCAATTGCGGGATCCCTATGCCCGAGACTTATCTTCCTTGGACTGAGGAACTTCCGGAGAAGTACCGTCAGACGCAAGGCAGGGAATTGTGGGAGGATATTCCTGTCCTCTTCTCTCGTGACGAGCGTTTCGAGGAAGGGAAACTCCGTTTCTGGGGGACTGTCTCGGAACTGATGAACGAGGCGTTCTTCGACCAGATCGAGAAATGGTGCGCCGCCCGCGGGATAGCGTTCTCCGGCCACTGCCTGCTCGAGGAGGGACTGGCCATGCACACGCCGCTCTACGGCAACCTGATAAGGCAGCTCAAGACCTTCGACTATCCCGGAGTGGACATGCTCACCGGAGACCCGGAGGCGTACAAGTTCTCCAACGCCGACTATGCCCTGGCCCCCCGGTACGTCGGGGGAGCGGCCAGGATGACTGGCAAGACCGACCGGGTGATGGTGGAGATTTGCCCGATCAAGGGAGCGGACAGGGAGAATGACTTCTCCTTCGCCGAGGAGAGGGGCACGATGGATCTCATATTCAGGGCCGGGATCAATCACATCAACTCCTATCTCGCCGCGTCCCGGCTGGGCGACGACTTCCCTCACTATTCCGACATCTTCGGTCGCTGCGCCTACATGCTCCGCGGCGCCCGTTGGACCGGTAAGATAGGCATGTTCTATCCCATCGAGACGGTTCAGGGATATTACTGCCCCGATCGGATCGGGGTGAATAACGGACCGAGACTCTCTGAGGCTGAGACACTCGCGGAGGAGACGCTCAGGACGCTCAACCGCGGGATCGCGGCCGCCGGGTTGGACTGGACCTTCATTGACTCGGAGTGGATAGGGGAGGCCGCGTTGGAAGGCGGGTCGCTCTCCGCCAACGGCCTGTCCGTCGACGCCGTTGTCATGCCCGCGGCGAGATGGGTGGACGCTAAGACGAGGGAGAAACTCCGGGCGTTCGAGGAGGCCGGAGGGCTCCTGCTTTGGGTAGGAGCGAGGCCGGAAGGGGAGGAGTCACCTCTTTGCGAAGACCCTATTGGGGCGCTCCGGTCCCGGGTGGACTACGGCCTGCGGCTCAAGGCGACTCGTCCCGAGACGCTATTCGTCAGCCTCTACGAGAAGGAAGGGAAGCGGATGTGGTACCTGATCAACTCGTCCCCTGAAGAGAACACGGTGAGGATCAGGCCCGGGGTTCCGGTCAAGGTCTGGAACAACTTCACCGGCGAGGTTGGAAAGAAAACCTCTTTCGTGATGCCTCCATATTCATCCGTTTTCGTGACGGAGGAAAAGAAATGACAACTATCCTTGATTTTTGTTATATTTGAAAGTCATAGAAGACGGTTTGTAGGATGAAGAGGGTCCTGATCATAACATATTATTGGCCGCCGTCCGGAGGGTCGGGAGTCCAGAGATGGGTTAAGTTCGCCAAATACCTTCCCAAAGAGGGTTGGCAACCCGTCATCTACACTCCTGAGAATCCGGAACTTACGACGGTGGACAAGACCCTCGCCGAGGAGATTCCCCCGGAGGCGGAGATTGTCAAGAGGCATATTCTCGAACCCTACGGGATCTACCGCAAACTGATGGGCAAGGGCAGCTCGACCGACCTCAAGACGCTGACCGCCGCCGGCTCCGACGGCGGCGAGGTCAACCCGGTCAACGGGGGCGGCAAGTCCTGGAAACAGAGGCTCTCGCTGTTCATCAGGGGCAACTGCTTTATCCCCGACCCCAGAATCCTTTGGGTGAAACCTTCCGTGAGGTTCCTCAAGGAATATCTGAAAGGCCATCCCGTCGACGCCATAGTCACCACCGGCCCGCCTCAGAGCATGCACCTGATTGGCCTGGAACTCTCCCGGGCCACGGGGCTTCCTTGGCTGGCCGACTTCCGCGACCCATGGACGAAGATGTTTTATTTCAAGCATTTAAGTCTTCGGGAAAAGGCGGAGAAAAAGCATCATGAGCTCGAGAAGGAGGTTCTCGACGGGGCCACGAGAGTGATCGCCGTCTCCCCGATGGTCCAGAAGGATTTCCAGAAGATGACATCCACCCCGGTCGAGATCATAACCAACGGTTTCGACGAGGCTGATTTCAACCGTCATTTCGACCTCGACGAGAACTTCAACATCACCCACACCGGACTTTTCGCCTCCGACGGCAACCCTGGGAACCTTTGGAAAGTCCTGGCGGCCAAATGCGAGACTGACAAGGAGTTCCGCAGATCCTTGAGAATACGCCTTGTCGGTAAGACGGACAAAGAGATAGTGGAATCCATCGAGGCCGCCGGTCTCGGCCAGAACCTCAAGGATTTCGGCTACCAGAGCCATGAGGTCGCTGTCAGGGAGCAGCGCAACGCCTCCGTGCTCATCCTTCCTCTTCGCAAGGAGCCTGAATACGAGGCGGTTCTCCCCGGAAAACTGTTCGAGTACCTGGCCTCCCGCCGTCCTATTCTCGGAATAGGGCAGACCGAGGGGGCTATGGCCAAGGTCGTCAGGGACACCGGATCCGGGATAGTCTTTGACTGGGACGAGGAGAAGAAACTTCGCGCCTACATCGACCTATGCTGGGACGAGTTCAAGAACGATGAGCTCAAAGACAACTGCTCCGACATATCGATGTACAGCCGCCGCAAGCTGACCAAGAGGCTGGCGGCCTTGCTGAATGAAATAACTGATAACCCGAATTGATGAACAAACTTGTCAAGATTATCCTCACCTATGCGGGAATAGTCCTGCTTTTCGTGTTTCTGGCTTACTCTTTCGTGCCTCAGGTGCTGGGCGGGAAGGTTGTGGACCAGAGTGACATAACCGGTTTCAAAGGTATGGCCATGGAAAGCATCGCCTGGGACAAGGCCCATCCTGACGATCCCGCCAGGTGGACCGGCTCCATGTTCGGAGGCATGCCCAACACCTCTTTCCGGCCGGACACGAAGGGCGACTTGACCAACCCTCTGTACAGTCTGCTTTTCAAGGGGAAGATTCCCGCCAACTGGCTTATCGTTTCCCTGCTCGGCGCCTTCCTCCTGATGCTCGCCCTCGGGGTCGACAAGTTCCTGGCTATAGGAGGGGCGGTGGCTGTCACGTTCTGCTCGTACAATTTCCAGATCATAGCGGTCGGCCACAACACCAAGATGCAGGCGATCGCCCTTTTTCCCTGGGTGCTGGCGGCCGTGATATTCACCTACAAAAGCGCCATGAGGAAGGAGGGCGGATGGAAGGAATGGCTTCCGCCGACAGTTTTGGGAGCGGCGCTTTTCGGTCTGGCGCTCAGTCTCCAGATCAAGGCTAACCATCAGCAGATCACTTATTACCTCGCCCTGACGATCGCTCTTTATGTGATAGCCCTGTTCGTCAGCGCGCTCGCCGGGAAGGATCGCTGGAAGAAGGTCGGAAGGTTTCTCGCGGCCTCCGCTTTCCTTCTTGTGATAGGTGTCGCCGGAATAGGGACGAACGCCAACAAGCTCGCCCCTCTGTACCAGTACACCAAGCACACGATGAGAGGCGGCTCCGAGCTGTCGCACCCCACCGGAGGCCAGATCAACAACCAGGGTCTCCAGATCGAATATGCCACCGCGTGGTCCTACGGCTGGGAGGAGCTTCCCAACCTGATGATTCCCAATTTCAACGGCGGCTCCTCCGCCGGGCCCGTCGATCCGGACAAGTCGGCCGCCATCCAGGTCCTGAAGCAGATGGGGCAGAAGAATGTCCGGGACATCGCCAAGGCTATGCCGATGTACTGGGGGCCCCAGCCTTTCACGGCGGGTCCCATGTACATGGGCGCCATCACCGTGTTCCTGTTCCTGCTGGGTCTTTTCCTTTACAAGGGGAAAGAGAAGTGGTGGCTTCTAGCGGCGACGATCCTGGCTGTTTTCCTTGCCGTCGGGAACCATTTCATGTGGTTCACAAGGCTGTTCTTCGACCACATGCCGATGTACAATAAGTTCAGGACGGTCTCCATGGCCTTGATTATCCTCCAGTTCACCTTGCCGGCGCTGGGTTTCATGACCTTGGACAAGATCCTCAAGCAAGGCTACACGAAAAGCGAGTTCACTCGTTCCGGCCTGGTGGCTCTCGCCCTCACAGCGGGATTCTGTCTCCTGTGCGTCCTGCTTCCGGGCATAGCCGGGACTTTCACGGGCGGGGCTTCCGACGCCTCGATGCCGGATGTCTTCGTGGACGCCCTGAGGGTTGACCGCAGGCATCTCCTGGTGGTGGACGCTTTATGGGCGATGGTGTTCATACTCCTAGCCTATGGCCTCATCCTGCTCTCATACGCCGTCCCTGACAAGGCCAAGGTAGCCGTCTTCGCCGTCTGCCTTCTCGTTTTCGTGAATATGTTCGCCATCGGCAAGAGATACCTCAACGACGACAGTTTCACAACCCCGAGGCATCTCAAGAGCCAGTTCGACGCTCGTCCCGTGGACAAGCTGATTCTCGAGGACAAAGACCCCTCTTACAGGGTGGTTGACTTGACCGCTGACATATTCAATGACTCCTTCACGCCTTATTGGCACAAGAGTGTCGGTGGTTACAGCCCGGCGAAACTCCAAAGGTACCAAGACCTTATCGAAAGGTACATCTCAAAAGAGATAGAGGACATTTACTCGTCTCTCTCCGGAGCCTCGACCATCGAGGAGATGGAAAGGATATTCCCGGAAAAGAAAGTGCTTTCCGCGCTCAACACCAAGTACTTCATCGTGAACGCCGGGGCTCCCGCCTTGACAAACCGCCACGCCTTCGGCAACGCCTGGTTCGTTGACAGTGTCGTCGAGGCCGCCAATCCCGATGAGGAGATAGGCCTGATCGGGTCCACGGATCTCCGCGCCACGGCCATCATCGGCGCCGACTTCAAGGACGCGGTCCCCCCTGTCATCCTGAGCGAAGCGAAGGATCTTCCCGGCACCATCCGGATGACATATTACAGCCCCAACGAGCTGCGTTACCACTATTCCATCCTGGTCAGCCGTCCCGTCGTCTTCAGCGAGATCTATTATCCGGAAGGCTGGAGCGCCTCGGTCGAGTCGGGAGAGGAGGTCGACCTGTTCAGGACGGACTGGGTCCTCCGCGGGGCCGTTCTTCCGGCCGGGGAGCACGATCTTGTCATGCGCTTCGCTCCGGAAGTCTATTCGGTCAGCGAGAATGTCTCCAGGGCTTCCTCGTTGCTGCTTCTGATTTTGCTGGCGGCGGCCATCGCCGGGGTCGCTGTTGTCCGGAAAAAGGGGAAATAATAGTCTAACTTATTAATATCAAACACAATGGAAGAGAACATTAATCAGGAGACGTTCGATCCCAGGGATCTGAACAAGGACGGGAAAGTCACTTTCGCCGAGAAAGTCCAATACGCCGCCGGACAGGCCGCCGAGAAGGGTAAAGAGGTCACCGGAAAGGTGGCTGAGAAGAGCAAGGAGGTTTACGCCGAAGCCAAGGAGAAGACAGTTGAGGTCGCCGGAAAAGTCGCCGACAAGAGCAAGGAGTTTTACGCCGAGGCCAAGGAGAAGACCGTTGAGGTGGCAGGCAAGGTAGCTGACAAGAGCAAGGAGCTGTACGCCGAGGCCAAGGTCAAGGCGGCTGACCTGAAAGAGGTGGCGACCGACAAGATCGACACTGTCAAGCAGAGGATCCAGGAGAAGAAAGACGAGAAAGAGGCTTAGCCATGAAACGGCATAGCTTAGCCGCCGTCGCCCTACTTTGCTGCGCCCTGACTGTCTCGGGGTGCGGCCTTTTCAGGGCGGCCAACTCCTTGGGGAAACTATTCGGGGTCCGCAAGAAGGCTTCGACTGTCACAACCATAGTCAAGATCATCGGCACTGTACTCGGCCAGTTTTACGACACCACCACCAAGAAAGCGCTCGTCGGGACTTGGACTTATGAGGAGCCAGCCATCCAGTTCGAGAGCCAGGGCCTGTTGGAGAAGGCCGGGGGAGTCGTGGCCAGCCAGACTGTCGCCGACAACATCACTCCTTATTTCGAGACCCTCGGGTTGAAGACGGGAGGGATTACTCTTGACCTGAGGAAGGACAACACCTGTGTGTACACAGTCGGAGGCAAGTCTTTGGAAGGCACCTACGACTTCGACGACGAGGCCAAGAAGCTAACCCTCAAGATCGGGCCGCTTCCGCTTCCGGCGGCGTACCTCTCGATCGTCGGGAACCAGATGGCCATGACCTATGACTCCAGCATGCTGCTGGGTCTGGTCAAAATCCTCGGCTCGACTTCCAACCAGTCCGCTTTCTCCTCGGTCTCCAAGCTCGCCGACTCTTACGACGGCATGAAGACCGGCTTCACCTTCACAAGGAGCAAGTAAGACCTCTAACCGGCGGCTTCGGCGAGGGAGCGGGCGAGGTCGAGGAAGGCGAGGGCGTCGGGACGTGTGGACAGGGCGGAGGGCTCGCCGGAGTCGCCGCCCTCACGGATGCTTTGGACAATGGGAATCTGCCCGAGGAGGGGGATCCCGTATTTCTCGGCCATCTTCCGACCGCCGTCTTTCCCGAATATAAAGTACTTGTTCGCAGGAAGTTCCTCCGGAGTGAACCAGGCCATGTTCTCGACAAGGCCGAATATCTTCCGGTTGATGTTCTCGTTCCGGAACATGTTGACCCCCTTCTCGACATCCGAGAGGGCGACATCCTGGGGAGTGGTGACAATCAAGGCCCCCTCCATCGGGATGTCGTTCACGAGGGAGATGTGAATGTCCCCCGTGCCCGGAGGCATGTCCACAAGCAGGAAGTCCAGGACTCCCCAACGGACCTGCAAAATCATCTGCTTGAGCGCGTTGCAGGCCATGGGTCCCCTCCAGATCAGAGCCTGTCCAGGCTCGGCGAAATAGCCGATCGACATCCATTTGACCCCGTATTTCTCAATGGGGAGGATGACCTCCTTCCCGTCCCCTGTCTCCTCGGCACCGGGGACCTCCTCGCTTGTCCCTGTCATCAGGGGGACTGAGGGACCGTAGACATCGGCGTCGGCGAGGCCGACCTTGTAGCCGAGCCGGGCCAGCGCCACGGCCAGATTGACGGCGACGGTGGATTTGCCGACCCCTCCCTTCCCGGAGGCTATCCCGATGATGTGCCGGACATTGTTGAGCTCCTCCATCCCGAGGTCCAGCCCGGGTTTCTTCCTCGGGGCCTCGTCCTTGACGATGGTCTTGACCTCAACCTCTGTCCCGGCCGGGGCGTTTCGGATGATTGTGGCCCTGGTGGCGCCGACAAGATATTCGGTCAGAGGGTCACGGCGTTTTGGGAAGGCCAGGGTGACCGTCACCTTGTTCCCTTCCGCGGAGATGGCCTCGACCATCCCCAGCTCTATGATATTCTGGCTCCCTTTGGCGGGATGCACCACCTTCAGGAGCCAGCTTTTAATCTCTTTATCAGTCATTTACTTGAGAATATTCATCTCGTCGAGGAGGTAGCCGGCACCGCCGAGCTTGTCCATCAGGAAGAGGACATAGCGGATGTCGACACAGATACATCTCTGAAGGTCGGGCTCGAACATCACGTCGCTGGACATGCTCTCCCAGTTGCCGTCAAAGGCGAGGCCGATGAGGGCGCCGTCAGCGTCGAGGACAGGGCTTCCGGAGTTACCGCCGGTGATGTCGTTGTTGGTGAGGAAGCAGACGGGCAGGTTGCCGTCAGCCATGGCGTACTGGCCATAGTCCTTGGCCTCGTAAAGAGCCTTGAGCTTGGCTGGGACCTTGAACTCGTAGTTGTCCGGGTCCTCTTTCTCCATGACACCCTTCAGGGTTGTGTAGTAGTTGTAGGTCACGGCGTCCTTCGGGGAATATGGCAGCACGCTTCCGTAGGTCAACCTCATGGTGGAGTTGGCGTCCGGATAGGTGGCCTTGCCCTTCTGCCACTCAAGCAGACCGGCGGTGAAAGCCTTGGAGCCTTCCCTGATCAGCTGGGCGCCGGGAGTGACGTTTCCGCCAGGCCTGCGCGCGCCGGGTGCGCCCATTCCGCCGCCACCGAGCTTGGCGTAGGTCATGAGGATAGAGTTGGTCAGCTGGTTCACAGGGTCGCTCGTGACGGCCTTGAACCCCTTCTCGGCAACGGCGGCCTTGAGCTTGTCGAGGGATGTGAAGACGCTGTTGTCATAGATGTCGTTCACGAACTTGTCGATGTCGAGGGTGGCGAAGTCCTCGGGCAGGTTCACGAGATAATATTCAGGCTTGGCCTTCTCTCTGTAATATTTGAGAAGGGCGGCGGCCTCCTCCCTGTCGAGGGGCTCGTAGTAGTCCTGATACCTTCTCTCCTGGGCGGCGACGGCGCTCTTGAGGGCGGAGGAGGAATCCTGGCCGTTCCTCAGGGCCATGGCCATCGTGTTCTGTATCCCGCTGGCGAAGCCCATGAGCTCGATGTTGGCGACCGTCTCGCCGATCAACTGGACGTCAAGGGCGGTGGTGTTGGCCTCGACACCCTCCTTGATCTTGGCGAGGGCGTCTCCGTATTTGGCCTGGCGCTTCTTGTTCTTGCCGACCCAATTCATGAAGTCAGCCTCTTTCTGCTGTTCCTTCTCGATGATGCCGAGGTTCTTGAAAGCGAGCCTCTCGCCCTGCCACTTCTTCCAACCGTTGGCGCTGCCGGCGTATTTGCTGGCGTACTTCAGGCGGATCGAGGGATCCTTCTCCATCCACTTCCACATGATGTCCTGACGGAGTGTCCTGGCGTCGATGGAGACACCCTGGCGGTCAAGCATAGCCTTCAGCTGGGCCTCTGTCTGGAACCTCTGGGTGCTGCCCGGATATCCCATGATCATGGAATAGTCGCCTTCCTTGATTCCCCTGAGGGAGACCTTGAGGGACTGGGCTGGGGTGTAAGGCTTGTTGTTCGGGGAATAGGCGGCCGGCTCGTTGTCAGGTCCGGCATAGACCCTGAACATCGAGAAATCACCGGTGTGGCGGGGCCACATCCAGTTGTCGGTCTCGCCGCCGAACTTTCCGACAGATGCCGGAGGGGCTCCGACGAAACGGACGTCGGTGTAGGTCTTGGAGACGATCAGGTACCAGACGTTCTCGTTGTAGTAGGAGGTCACCTGGACACGGCAGTTGGGATTGTTCGCCTGGGCGGCCTGGGTGAGGGCCTGCCTGACAGCGTTCTGGTCCTCGGCCTTATTCATGGCGTCGGTCACGTCGGTCATGCTGATAAGGTAAGTCGCCGTCATGCCGGGCGCCGGAAGCTCCTGCTCCCTGCTCATGGCCCAGTAACCGTCCTCGAGATAGTTGTGCTCATCGGTGGAGAGTCTCTGGATGGTACCGTAACCGCAGTGGTGGTTGGTCACCATGAGGCCCTGGTCTGAGATCATCTCAGCGGTGCAACCGCCCAGACTGACGATGGCGTCTTTGAGAGACGAATGGTTGACGCTATAAATCTGTTCGGGAGTAAGCCTGCAGCCTAAATCCTTGATGGCGTCCGCGTTGAGTTTCTGGAGAAGCGGCAGAAGCCACATTCCCTCGTCGGCCATAGCGCCCATCGATATCAAAAGGGCGGCGGCGATTGAGCAAAGAATTCTTTTCATCTTGTCTATGAATATGAATAAATAATAATTCTGTCGAGAGTTATGCAAAAATAATCAAAATAACGAAGGTTCAAGCTCTTTTGGATGAAAAGAGCGCCTGTGATAGGGAGAGGGCCCATATTCCTTCAAGGCGTCGATGTGCTCTCTCGTGGGGTAGCCGAAATTGCGTTCCCAGCCGTATTGGGGATATTCCCGGGCAAGGGCGCGCATCATCTCGTCCCTGTGGGTCTTCGCGAGGACGGAGGCGGCGGCTATCGACGCGAAGGTGGCGTCCCCGTGGACCACGGTTTGGTAGGAGTTGAAGCCGAAGCCCTCGAAAGGCCGGAACTTGTTGCCGTCGATCAGAAGGAATTCCGGCCTCGGAACTAATTTAAGTACAGCCCTTTGCATTCCCGTGACCGAGGCCCAGAGGATGTTCATCCGGTCGATCTCCTCCGCCTGGACCGCCTCCACGGCCCAGGCCACGGCCTCTTTCTCGATGATGGGACGCAGCAGGTCGCGGTCCTTCTCGCTCATCTGTTTGGAGTCGTTCAGCAGAGGGTGACGGAAGTCCTCGGGAAGAATCACGGCGGCGGCGTAGACCGGCCCCGCGAGGGGGCCTCTTCCGGCCTCGTCGCAGCCAGCCTCAAGCCTTCCGGCTTTCAAGTATGGAAGCAAAGTGTTTTCCCGCGGCATTCTCGGACTCGTTTACCGCGAATATAATCAAAAAGACGCCTCAATCCTTGAACCGGCTCATGAGTTGGCCGATCAGCAGCTTCTGGGACTCGATGGCGACATCCTTGTCTTTGATTATCTCCTTCAGGCGGGCTATCTCCCTGTCCCGTTCTTGTATTTCCTGGATATAGCCGTTCTCCTGGACGCGGAGCCTCATCCCGAAAGACTCCCTCATGTCCTCCAAGGTGGCGGCCGCGTCCTTGACGGGGACATATCCGACGACCAGCTCGGTCATGGACACTCCGAGAGCCTCGGCGCATTTGGAGAAGTTCTTGTTGAGGATCCGGGTCTTCCCGCTCTCGATCTTCTGGTACGCGGTCACGGAAATGTCGAGACTGTCAGCCATGTCGGCCTGAGTGAGGCCGCGCCCCTCCCTGGCCTTTCTCAAGTTCTCCCTGATCGTGCTTTCGTCCATTATCGTCTCCGCGTCCATCTTGGTTTGTTTTCTTCGGATACAAAAATATCCATCGCCGGGCGCTATTCCGATAAATAAAAAGTTAGCGGCAACAACCAAAAGTTAATAATAAACACGTCTTTTTGATAAAAAACAGAAAAAATCCGCCCTTTACCCCCTCCCCGCCGTCTCAACTTCCGGTTAAAAACACAACCTTTGTCCCGGCGGCCGTCGTGCCCCTCCGGAACCACTGCCACCCTCGGCACGTTAAGAGGGGGGACCGGAGTGGAGCGAAGCGGAACGAGCGGTGGGGCCGCGAAGCGGCGGTTCAGGAGGGGCGCGACGACTGCCGGGAATGAGGATAAAAAGCGAATATGGAGAATATGGAAAAGATCATGGAGGATTTCGCCAGGTTCGAGAGGGCGATGGACGAGGACAAGGTGTACTTGGATTTGAGTTTCGAGGAGATATGCGCCGCGATCGGGGCCGATGAGGAGGTTCTTGACCGTCTGGTTTCTGAGGAGACCGGCTTCAGCGGCCGGGCCCTGGTGGACTTTTATCAGTCTAATTTTTGCTAATGGGTCTTTTTATTCTTAACTTTGCCCGGTTATACCCTTTAGCCAGAGAGTAATCATAATTAATCACTTATAGAAATGAAGGAATATTCAACAAAAGACATCCGCAATGTGGTCCTGATCGGTAGCTCCAAGTCAGGCAAGACCACGTTGTCCGAGGCCATGCTCTTCGAGGGCAAAGTGGTCGACCGCAGGGGTACGGTGGAAGGAAAGAACACTGTTTCCGACAACACCGAATTCGAGCAGACAAACCAGAAGTCGGTCTACGCGACTCCGCTCTACGCCGAGTTCATGAACAACAAGTTCAACATCATCGACGCTCCTGGTTCCGATGACTTCTGCGGTGGCGCCATCTCCGCCTTCAAAGTCTGCGAGTCCGCCATCCTGACCGTCAACGCCCAGCAGGGAGTTGAGGTCGGAACAGAGATCTTCGCCCGCTACGCCGATCAGTACAACAAGCCCATGATCGTGGCTGTCAACCAGCTCGACACCGAGAAGGCCAATTGGGAGCATACCCGCGACACCCTCAAGGAGGCTTTCGGGAAGAAGATCGTCTTCGCACAGTTCCCCGTCAATCCGGGTACCGGTTTCGACGGCATCGTGGATGTCATCACGATGAAGTTCTACCGTTTCACCGATGAGAACGGCAAGTTCGAGGAGACCGACATCCCCGCCCAGTACGCCGATGAGGCCGAGGAGATGCACATGGAGCTAGTCGAGAAGGCCGCCGAGGGCGATGACGCTCTCATGGAGAAATATTTCGAGACCATGGAGCTCTCCATCGACGAGGTCAGGGCCGGTCTGCGCGCCGGTTTGACCAAGCTGGAGGTCATGCCTGTCTTCTGCCTCTCCGCCAGGAAGGACATGGGTGTCAAGAGGCTTATGGAGTTTGTCGTCAATGTCGCCCCCTCGCCGGAAGGCCAGGTCGCCAAGACTATCGGCGGCGAGGATCTCGTCTGCGACCCCAAGGGTCCCGTGAGCCTGTTCATCTACAAGACCGCCGTCGAGCAGCACCTCGGTGACGTGTCCTATTTCAAGGTGATGAGCGGAGTCCTCAAGGAGGGCGCCGACCTTGTCAACCCCGAGACCGGCAACGGTGAGCGTCTCTCCGCCATCTACGCTGTCGCCGGTGACAAGAAGGAGAAGGTTTCCTCCATCTGCGCCGGAGACATCGGCTGCGTCATGAAGCTCAAGTCCGGCAAGACCGACGTCACTCTGGCCGTCTCCGGCCAGGACGCCATCGAGCACATGGTTTTCCCTGACGCCAGGTACCGCTGCGCCGTCAAGGCCGTCGACAAGAACGACGAGGCCAAGGTCGGCGAGGCCCTGAACAAGATCGCCGCCCAGGATCCCACCATCAACGTCGAGTATTCCAAGGAGCTCCGCCAGACCATCCTCAGCGGCCAGGGCGAGCAGGCCATCAACCTCGTGAAGTGGAGAATGACCAACGAGTTCAAGCAGAACATCGAGTTCCTCGCCCCGAAGGTTCCTTACCGCGAGACCATCACCAAGGTCGCGACCGCCCAGTACCGCCACAAGAAGCAGTCCGGTGGAGCCGGCCAGTTCGGCGAGGTCCACATGTTGGTCTGCCCTTACGTCGAGGGTGAGCCCGCCGGCAACAAGTTCATGATCGGTGGCAAGGAGACCATCCTCAACATCAAGTCCCAGGAGACTTACGACCTGGAGTGGGGCGGCAAGCTCGAGTTCATCAACTGCGTTGTCGGTGGAGCCATCGACCTCGGATTCATGCCCGCCATCCTCAAGGGTATCAACGACAAGATGACAGAGGGCCCTCTCACCGGTTCCTACGCCCGTGACATCAGGGTCTATGTCTACGACGGTAAGATGCACCCGGTCGATTCCAAGGAAATCGCCTTCATCATCGCCGGCCGCAACGCTTTCAAGGAGGCCTTCCGCAACGCCGGCCCGAAGATCCTCGAGCCTATCTACAACGTCGACATCCTGACCCCCAACGAGTATGTGGGACCTTGCATGTCCGACCTGAACGGCCGCCGCGGAATGATCATGAACCAGGACATGGACAAGGGATTCACCATCCTCCACGCCCGCGTTCCGCTCGCCGAGCTCTACAGGTACTCGACCACTCTTAGCTCCCTCACCGGAGGCGCCGCCACCTTCACGATGAAGTTCGCTGAATATCAGCAGGTTCCCGCTGATGTCCAGACCAAGCTTCTCGCCGACTACGCCGCCCAGGAGCAGGACGAGGACTAATTATTCCGGCCTGAAGGTTTTGAATATGCCGTCCGGAAAGGGCGGCATATTTTTATTATATTTGTTCATCGCTTGAAAAACCACCACATGATTATGAGAAAGGTCTTGTTTATGGCGGCCCTGCTCGCCCCCTTGTCCCTATTCGCCCAGGAATGGGTCCCGTCCGACTGGCCGGTGATGAGTCACTATGACTCCGCCCACCTCCAGGAGATCGCCCTGCCCCTGGGTGGCATCGGGACCGGCACCGTGTCCCTCGGCGGCCGAGGCGAGCTCAGGGACTGGGAGATCATGAATGTGCCTGCCAAGGGGTTCAACACCGGGACCTCCCGGAGGAACGCCCCCTTCTTCGCCATATTCACGAGAGACCCGGGCGGGAAAACCTCGACCACGATGCTGGCCGGGCCCCTGTATCCGAACGAGTACAACCACGCTTTCGGGGAGCCGGTCGACAACTTCGGCCTTCCACGTTTCCACGAGGCCTCTTTCGACGCCGCCTATCCCTTCGGCCAGGTGAACCTTTCCGACAAGGCCCTGCCGGTCGAGGTCAAGATCAAGGGTTTCAACCCCTTGGTGCCGACCGACGCCGACAAGAGCGGCCTCCCCGTCGCCGTCCTGTCCTATCAGGTAAGGAACATTTCCTCCAGCCCCCTGGAGGTCTCCGTGAGCGGCTCGATCCGCAACTTCATCGGGCGGGACAGCCAGAGGAGCGACGCCAAGGACAATGTCAACGAATATCGCTCCGCCAGCGGCTTGAAGGGCATTTATTTCTATTCCAAGGGAGTCCCCAAAGACCATCAGGCCTGGGGCACGATGGCCCTGACCACGGCCGCCAGGGAAGGCGTGAGCTACCGCACCTCCTCCAAGAGGAACGACTGGAACCAGGCCATCCTGAACTTCTGGGACGACTTCAGCGCCGACGGGGAGCTGACCGAGAGGGGACCTTCCGGCGAGGCCGACCCCATGGCCTCCCTGGCCGTCAAGAAAACAATAGCCCCCGGGGCCACCGAGGTGTTCACCTTCTACCTCACCTGGAGTTTCCCCAACCGCAGAGGCTGGTCCAGCGTGGTCGAGGGCAACTATTACTGCAATGAATATGACGACGCGTGGACAGCGGCGGAGAAGATCGTCCCCCGGATCCCCGCCCTCGAGAAGGAGACCCTGCTGTTCGTCAACGCCCTTAACTCCAGCTCCTATCCGGCGGTGGTCAAGGAGGCCGCCCTCTACAATCTCTCTGTCCTTCGCTCCCAGACAGTGTTCCGTCTTCCCGACGGCCATTTGATGGGATGGGAGGGAGTCGGCGACAACGCCGGGTCATGCCACGGCTCCTGCACCCATGTCTGGAACTACGAGGTGGCCACGCCCTTCCTTTTCGGGGAGTTGGCCAAGTCGATGAGGGACGTGGAGTTCACCTACGCCACGAGGGATGACGACGGCTGCATGAATTTCCGCGCGTCCCTCCCGCTCTCCATGGCGGCCGACGGCCATTCAGCGGCGGCCGACGGCCAGATGGGCTGCGTAATGAAGGTCTACAGGGACTGGCAGCTCAGCGGAGACATGGAGTTCCTGAGCTCTCATTGGGCCAAGATCAAGAAGGCCCTGTCCTACGCCTGGGTCGAGAAAGGCTGGGACGGCAACCAGGACGGAGTCATGGAAGGCTCCCAGCATAACACCATGGATGTCAACTATTTCGGCCCCAACCCACAGATGCAGTTCTGGTACATGGGAGCGCTCAAGGCCGGGGAGAAGATGGCTCTCGCGATGAAAGACAAGGAGCTGGCGAAGAAGTGCCGGGACCTCTTCGAGAAGGGAAGCGCATGGACTGACGCCAACCTTTTCAACGGCGAATACTACGAGCACAGGATCACGGATCCCGAGACATTCGAGTTCCTTGACATGACCGACCCTGATGTCAGGATCCCCGACTACCAGCTCGGCCGGGGCTGCCTCGTGGACCAGCTGGTGGGGCAGTACATGGCGCACATATGCGGCCTGGGCTATCTCGGAGACGAGAGCCACATCAAGACCACCTTGGGGAGCGTGATGAAGTACAATTATGTCGAGGGTATCGGCCGGGAGTTCAACAACATGCGCTCGTTCGCCCTCGGCGACGAGAGCGCCCTGCTCATGGCTTCCTGGCCGCACGGGAGGCTTGAGGTCCCCTTTCCGTATTTCGGGGAGTGCATGACCGGCTTCGAGTACGCCGCCGCCGTCGGTATGCTCTATGAGGGCCAGACGGAGAACGGCCTGAGGTGCATCGGCGCGATTCGGGAGCGTTTCGACGGGGCGAGGAGAAGCCCGTTCAACGAGCCGGAATGCGGCTTCCACTACGCCCGCTCGATGGCCAGCTGGGCCGCGGTGCTGGCTCTCAGCGATTTCCACTATTCAGGAGTGGACAAGACGATGAGTTTCACCTCCGTTCCCGGAAGATATTTCTGGAGCAACGGCTACGCTTTCGGGATCTGCGAGGTCAGCGCCTCGACAGTCAAGCTTGAGGTCCTCAAGGGCTCGGTTGAGCTGAACACCCTGAACCTGACGGGCCGGGCGAAACCAGTGGCTAAGAAAGTAGTCGTCCCCGAGGGGGGAAGCGCCGAGTTCACAATTTAGCGACAGCCCCGAGGATCTGGTCGCCGAGGCCGATGGTGTAACCTTCGGTCTGGAAGAACACGCGGTTGAAGGTGTCGGCGATCATCACCCTCGGCATCGTCCCCTCAGTCAAGTCCTTAGGGGCTATCCCGTACTGGACGTTCGAGGGAAGGCGGTTTGAATATTCCTTAAGCCATTCCAGCCCGTCCTCGGTTGTCATTAGCATGATCGGCCGTCCCCATTTCTCGAGGCCTTCTTTGGCCGAGATGAGGTCGTTGACGGCGTGGACCGAGGGCTCGTGGCGGGGAGTGAGGAAGGCGATCGCGTAGACGCCCCTTCCGGTGGTGGACAAGATGGATACAGGGTCGGCCCCGGCCTCTTTCCAATATCTTGTCTCGGAGTCGAATTCCCCGATCACACTGAGCTTGTTGTCCGGGATCTCGATGACCAGGTCAACGGGAGTGGTCTCACCCTCCTTCACGGAGAACTTCTTGAGGGTCACGGGCACGCTTCCGTCGGAGAGACGGTTGCCGCTCACGAGGACATATTCCCCGACGTCGATGGATGTTCCTTTCTTGAAGACATTCTCCCAACTGACTCCTCCACCCATGTCCACTTGACCCTCGTCGAAGGCCAGCAATTTGGTGCGTCCGTTCTCTATCTTGCTGATAGTGAAGTTGCTGTAGTAGCCAGGATTAGCCAGTTTGGGGCTCGGGACATAGTTGAGGACGACGGTCCCGACGGGGGCCACAGCCTCCTTGGCCGACTCGAAGTCCACGTCGATCCATCCCTGGTTGAAATATTGCACCTTCCCGGTGACAGGGCCTTTCCTAGCGTCTATGCCTAGGGTCCTGGCGAGCGCCACGAAGAATATCTCCCTTGAGCGAGGGTCGGCCAGGCGGGACCTGAACACCCCGATAGGGGACATGGTGATCCTCCAGGCCTTGGTGTCGTTCACGAGCGAGATGTTCTCCTTGACCCATTTGATCAGGGTCGCCGGGTCGGAAAGCGCGGTCCGCTCATCCTCGGACAGGGCTCCCTTGAAGAAGCTCTTGTAAGGGGAGAGGAACTCGTTGGAGACCCTCGGGCAGAGGATTGCCTCGTTGTCCTGATAACTGTCCTCCAGGATCTCCCTGGTCACGTCAATCATGTCCTTGTCGGACAGGGAGGCGAGGAGGTCGAGCGCCCTCTGGTCCGGGTGGTCGTTGAGGAAGCCCTCGATCACCTTGTGGTTGCCGGCCGCCAAGGAGAGGAACTTGCCCCTCGGGGTGCCGTCGTTCTTGGCGAACGTGGCCATGTAGGTCTTGCGGATAAGGTCCTCCTGGGCGGTGCGGATCCCGTTGGCCTCTCTCTGCTCCTCCGTGACCTCGGGAATATTCGCCCCTCCCTCGGGAGGGACTATCATCATGCTGGCGGACTCGTCCGGGTGGTCGCCGGTGATGACGATGGTGACGAGGGAGTCCTTGCCGAAGGAAACCTTTGAGTACCCGTACTTTCCGTCCTTGGAAGCCCAGGCGAGCATGTCGCCCATTCCGGCGGTCAGGAAGGTCTCTCCCTCCTTGCCGGTGTATTTGGCGAGGGCGGGATAAAACTCGGCGTAGTTATAGATGTCGAAGTCCACGAGGGCGCTGTCCACGGGGGCCCCGTCCTCGTCCACTACCTTGAAATCGACCTTCGCTGTCTTGGCGTAGTTGTCGATCAGGTTGATCTCGGTGAAGTTTGACCCCTCCATGACCTTCTCCTCGGGCCCGTCGTAGCGGCCGAAGACGCGGGTGTGCATCAGCAGGCTCCTGCTGGCGGGGGTGTTGAACCATCCGAGGTTGAGGACGGCCTCAGGCTCGCATGCGCCCATGAAGTACCAGACGCCGTCGGCCCAGGCCTCCACCCAGGCGTGATTGTCGTCGGAGTGGGCCCAGCGCGGGGTGTAAACCTGCCTGGCCGGGATGCCCACGGAGCGTAGGGCGGCCACGGTGAAGGTGGACTCCTCGCCGCAGCGTCCCAGGGAACTCCTGGCGCTTGACAGAGGCGAGAGTGTCCTGGCGTCTGAAGGCTTGTAGGTGAGTTTCTCGTGGCACCAGTGGTTGACCTCCAGGATGGCGTCCTTCATCGAAAGGCCATCGAGCCGGGGCTTGATCTCCTTCGCGAAAACGACTCTCGAGGTGTCCAGGTCCTCGTTATTGACCCTAATCGGGAGCACGAAATGCCTGAACTCCCTCTCCGGAACGTTCCAGCCCATCTCGTCCCGGGTGGCGAGGGAAGACTGGACATTGGACAGGTAGTAGTCAGTCGTGTAATCCGTGAAATCCCCAAGCGGCATGTAGGCGTAAAGGAATTCCAGGGCCTCTCTCTCCTCGGTGGTGATGATGAGGTCATCCACTTTGTAGAATTCCTTGAGGTTGCCCACCCCGTTCAGACGGGCGTCGAGGTCCCGTTCCATCTGGTGGCGGTAAGCGCTGTCGGTCACAAGGTGGCGCACCTCGCAGGATGTGAGGGCGAGGACCGCCAGGATTGTCAAAAAGGCTTTTCTCATGTGTCTGTTTATTATCTCCGCTTGAAGGACAGGGTCTCCTGGACTTGTCCGGTCACAACGTTATGTACTGTGATATTCAATCTGTTACCCTCAACCTTCCCCTCGATCACGGTGGGATAGTTCCTCTCGTTCAGTTCCGGGCCTCCTCCGACAAGGTGGCTCCATGTCCTGCCGGCCTCGGGGGCGTCGTGACGGTAAGCGTGCTGGTGGGCTGTGATGATCAGCTGGCAACGGGCCTTCTGGAGAAGCGGGGTCCAAAGCTCGGCGCATGTGCGCTGCCAGATCGCGAAATCGTGCTTGTATCGGGGATCCTTGTCGGCGGGGGCGACATCGCCAGGGTTCGCTGTCGGGTCGGAATCGAACAGGGGAATATGGCAGAAGGCCACAAGATAGGGAGCCTTGGCTATCTCCTTGCGCTTCAAGACGTCTCGCAGCCAGTCGGCCTGGGCCCTGCGGTAGGCGTTGCTGTTGAACAGTCCGGCGAAGAGAGGGTTGGTGTCGAGCTTGTCCTCGGCGGTGTCGAGGCCTATCAAGGCGACATCACCCATCCTCACGGCGAAATTCCTTCCGAGATCCCAGTCTCTGGGTGACCTTTCCTCAGGCTGGCGGAACATCCAGACCTTCTCGAGATGGCGGTTCGCCATGCCTCTGGAGTCGTGGTTTCCGGGGCTGAAAAGATAGGGGGTTTCCGAGGCGTAATCCTTAATCGCGATTTTGGGGTTAAGGAATATATCCACCTGACTGTCAATTGTTTCCTGGGTGTTGGAGGCGTCTCCGTTCCAGATAACGCAACTGGGAGCCAAAGAGTTGACCTTCGCGATGGTCTTGTCGAATGAGGCCCACTTGGCGTGGGTGTCATTGATCACGCAGAAATGGGCGGGGCTGTTCTTGCCGGCCGTGGTGAAGCTGTAGGTCTTCGGGTCCTCCTCGGTGCCGAGGATCTTCATGTCATAGCCGCCGCCGTAGTGGATCCTGTCGGCCCCGATCTTATAGTAATATTTGGTGGAAGGCTTCAGGCCGGTCACACGGATCTGGCTCACCTTGTCGCTCAACTCGGTCACCCGGTAGCCCCCGCACTTGATTTTCCTGGCGTCGCTGAGGTCCGGCTTCTCGCCGACCAGCACATACCCGTTGGCCAACGCGCTCACGGCGAAAGCCACTCCGATTGATTTCTCGGCATAGTTCTGGAGCATCGGCGCGGAGATGATCAGTTTGCCTTCGGCGTTGTCCTGGGTCCCGGTTCCGGGATTTTCCGGTAAGGAAAGTTTCTCTGTCGCCTTCAAGGCGTTTCCGGCGCTCGCCGCGGCGACCAGCATCGCCGTGTTCTTGATGAAAGTCCTTCTTTTCATATCTCTAAACAGTTTTTCGCGATATTCCGCAATATACGAAAATCCTGTCGAAAAGAGAACCCTAGAACTGGAAGTAGATGAAACTCTGGAGGTCGGCGGTGATGAACTGGCAGATGATGAATATGGCCACCATGCAGGCCAGGACCATGACGGCCAGGGGCAGCTTGGCGAACCAGATACGGTAGCGCCGCTTGAATCTCTCGGGTAGCCAGTGGATCAGCATGCCGGCGAAGAACACCAGGATGACGCTCCTGTGCTGCCAGGCCATCTGGGGGACCAGGGACCAATCCCACTCGCCGCCGATCTGGCCTACCATATTCTTGGCTGTGCTCCAGGCCTTCTCGTTGGCCTCGGCCGGGTCGAGGTTGGAGCCGCTCCTGAAGAAAAGGCGGGTGAAGGTGATGAATATGAATGTCATCAGCACAGACCAGGCTCCGCTGATCCAGTTCAGGACCTTCCCCTTACGACATTTGTGGAACAGCATCCCGACTATGGCGCCGGCGAGAATGATGACCGTCCACCAGAAGAACAGGTTGAAGACCGGGGCCACGAAGAAATACCTCAAAGTCCAGAAAACCGCGACGATGAGGCCGATCACCACCACCTTGAGATAGGCGTTGCAGCTGTGCCAGAAGCGGTAGATCAACATTCCGAGGCCGTTGAGGCCGCCCCAGATCATGAAGTTCCAGCTGGCCCCGTGCCAAAGGCCTCCGAGCAGCATGGTGTCCATCCTGTTGATGTCGGAGATGAGCTCCTTGCGCCATTCTTTCTTGAACATGATCAGCAAGGCGATCACGGCGGTCAGCGCGAGGACGCTGGCGAACACCCACCAGCTGCCGGCCAGGGCGGAGGCGAGGAAGGCTATTCCGAGAATGATCGCATAGGAGCCGAAGGTGCCGTTGCGGTTGCCGCCGAGGGGGATGTAGAGATAGTCCCTGAGCCACTTGGAAAGGGAGATGTGCCACCTCCTCCAGAACTCCCCGGCGTTCTTGGCCTTGTAGGGGGAGTTGAAGTTCTTAGGGAGGTAGAAACCCATCAGCATGGCCACTCCGGTGGCTATGTCGGTGTAGCCGGAGAAGTCGGCGTAGACTTGCAGGGAATACCCGAACAGCGCTGTCAGGTTCTCGAACCCGGTGTAGAGGAGAGGGTTCTCGAAGACCCTGTCGCAGAAATTCACGGCGAGGTAGTCGCTGAGTATCAATTTCTTGGCCAGACCGTTCAGGATCCAGAACACCGCTATACCGAATTGTTTCCTGCCCAGGAAGAAGGGCTTGTGGAGCTGAGGGATGAATTCCTTGGCCCTGACGATAGGCCCCGCCACGAGTTGTGGGAAGAAGCTGAGGTAGAAGCCGAAGTCCAGGAAATTCCTGACCGGCCTCAGCCCCCTCGAGACATCGACCACGTAGCTGATGGCCTGGAAGATGAAGAAGGATATTCCCACAGGGAGGAAGATCGAGTCTACGCTGAAGGCCTGGGAGCCGGCGATCGAGTTGCCCACCGTCGCGATCCAGTCCTTCACCACGAAGGAGGTCCCGAACAGGTTGTTGACGACGTCCGTGATGAAATAGGCGTACTTGTAGTAGCAGAGCAGGGACAGGTCCACGATGACGCTTGTCACCACCAACGCCTTGCGCCAGAACGGTTTCCCGCAGTGGGGGAGAAGTCGGCCGGCGCAATAGTTATAGACTATCACGAAGCCCAGCAGCATCAGGAAGAGGCCGCTGGTCTTGTAATAGAAGAAGAGGCTCACGAAGAACAGGAAGGCGTTCCGGAGCAGGATCTTGTTCTTGAAGAGACTCAGGAAGGCCAGGACAATGGCGAAGAAGGCCCAGAAATAGAACTGGGTGAACAGCAGGGGATGTGCCTGGTCGAAGGCGAACAGGTCCCTCAGAAACTGTAGCGAAACCTCTCTCAATCCGGCCATGTCCTTCTTCTAAGATGTTCTATGTATTTAACCATCAAGGCGTTGTACAATAAGTTCCCCAAGATGGTGTAACCCTCTTCAGTGAAATGGATCTTGTCTCGTTTGGCGAGGCCGGCCTCTTCCCACTTCTTCATGGAGCCAAGGCCTCCCATGATGTCGAACAAGTCCCAGACCCCGCCCCCGCACTCGGATCCTAGCCTGAGGAAGGCCTCCTCGGCAGCCAGGCCGTTCCGGTTGACCGCGTACACCCTCCTTCGGACCCTGCGGAAGCTGTCGTTGTTGGTGACGAAGAGCAGGGCGCAGTCGGGATTGACCGCCCTGACCCTGGCCACCAGAGACTTGTACCTGGCAACGAATTCCTCTATCGAGAAGTTATTCCCGGAGGCGTCGTTTATGCCGATGGCGAATATCACCAGGTCGGGATTGACCATCCTCAGGTCCCTCTCGAAATCCTCACACCTGAGGTAGGAGGGCACGGCAGCGCCGTTCACCCCGATCCCGGTGAGAGTGATCCCGCTTGAGGGGTTGTCGAGGTATATTCCTGTCAAAGTGAGTTCCCCGCCTGAGCCGGCCACGGCCACCGTGACCGAGTCCTGGGGCTCGGGAAGGGCGAAAGACCAGAGGGAGGCCTCCTCGGACCTTGTCCCCTTGAGGGTGTCGCCGGAGTCCAGTACCACCACGGGAAACCGTTCTCCCTCAACAGGATAGCCCAGCACATCGACCTTATCGAAACTGAAATCCGGGTCCAGCCCGGTGGCGTTCCTGGCTTTCAGGACTATTCTGACGAGGGCGGTAGAGTCCGCGGTGGAGACGGCCATCCCGGTGAGGCCGAGCCTTAACGGCAGGTCCCTTTTGATGTTCTTTACCGAGGTCCATTCCCCCTCGTATCTGGAGCGGTAGCTGCTAGGGGTGTTCGTCTTGGCGGCGGTGAAAGGGAAGACCATCCCGCGTCCGCCGTCCGATCCCTCCCGGAGCGCCAGAAGGTTGTTCCTGAGGGTTCTGGTGAGGGTCCCGGCCTGCACGTGGGAACCCCCGATGTGCATGATCCTGAAATCTCCCGAGCCGGAGAGGACGGCCGCGTCCATCCTCGCGAACGCTTTCTCGAAAGCCGAGCTGTCGCCTTGGAACACTATCCGGTTGCGCTCCAGCCTGGCGAAGTCGAGGTCAGGCACCTCCCTGCGGACCGTCTGGGCGGAGAGCGCCGAGGCGAGCAGGAGCGAGACCGCTAATGAATATTCCCTCATCCTCCTCATCTCGCGACGGTGTCTTTTTTGGAGATATATTCCTTGACGGCCTCCTCGGGGAGGGTGGAACGAAGCCTGCGGAAATCATCATAGACAAGCAGGGATTTCGCCAGGGCGCTTCCCACCTCCGCGGCCCCGCGTGTGGTGAAATGAATGTAGTCGGGTCCGGCCAGGGGAGGGTTGTGGTTGACCCACTCCCTCATCGACCCGGATCCTCCCATCATGTTGAAAGTGTCCCAATAGGCCACTCCGTTCGCCAGGCACCTTGTCTTCAGCGAGTCGTTCAGCTCGGGCAGCAGAGGCCAGGTCACGAGACTCCCGTTGACGCTCTTGCTCATGTCGGCGGGGCCGACGAAGAGCAGCTTCGCCCCGGGGGCCACTTTCTTGAAGTAGTCAAACTGCCTCACCATCTTGTCGAGATAGATGGAAATGGCTTTCTTTGAGCCTATTCCGGGCATGGCGTTACCGCCGAACTGGAGTATTATCAGGCGGGTGCCGGTCTTGTCGAACGACTGCCTCATCACGGTCGAGTCTATGGACGTGAAGATATTGCCGGAACATCCCCTCATCGCGACGTTGTCCACTGTCACCCCGGGGCCGCCGTCGAGAGCGATCCCGTAGATCTCAGCCTCGCCGGAGAAGGTGATGGCGCCCCTCTCCACATTGGCCGGGAGTTCCCAGGTCACGAGGGTCACATCGTCCCGCGCCGTGTCGATCGAGGCGCGGAGGATCTCAAGGGTGTCGCACTTGAGGCTCATGCTGAGGCCGGGGCCATTGTGGCCGAGGAGGACGGAGACCCGGGAGATATTCCTGACCCTTTCCTGGGCGTAACGGTTCTCGGCCCTCCGGAAATTGAAACGGGCCTCTCCGGAAAGGACGGCGAATCGGGTGAGGGGGCCGTAGCGGTGGGTCGGCGACCATTTTGAAAGAGTGTCGGTGACGAGGGCGTACCTGGCCAGGCTGCCGGTGGCGTTCTGGGTGATGGAGACCGAGGACATCGGCTTGAGCGCGGGGACCATTCCCGGTCCGGACCCTCCGAAACGTTCCTGGAGCCTTTGGCGCAACTCCGAGGAGATGCGGTCCATCTCGAGTTGCGAGTCCCCGTAATGGAGAACCCTGTCCACCCGGCCGGCCGCCGCGGCGGAGTCGAATCCCGCGAACAACGAGTCGAAGAAGGTATAATCGTCGCCGGGAAGATGGATCCTGTTGGGGTTGGAGGTGATGTATTCCTTGAAGAAATCGAGGGTGTCGCCCCTCTCCTGGACCATCTCGTAGCTTTTCTGGACGGCCTGCAGGAGGGAATCCAGGTCTATGGCCGCTTTCTTGTCGGCCAGGTCCTGGAGTGATGACTCATAGGAGGGGAAACGGAGCCTCACGCCGCCGACCTCAACCCCTTCCGAGGGGAAGAGGTACCAGCAGGCGAACATCAAGGCGAATAACCCTATGAAGAACAGGAAGATATTGTGAGGCCTCATCCCTTGAACTCGTTACCGCGCCTCGGACAATTGGCAGTCGCCGGCGCCGAGAGCCTTCAGGGCGGACATCAGCTCCTCGGCCTCTCCCTTGTCGCGGAAGGGGCCAGCCTTGAACACGACAGAGCCGTTCTCCAGGCTCTTGGCGACATCCATCCCGGTGTTCCGGAATATCTCCATCGCTCCTTCCGGAAGTGATTGGCCGTTAGAGGGATAGAACACGACGGTGTACAGTCTCTCATTCTCGAGACTCCTGGCGGCGGAGACGCTGACGGGCTCCCCGTCGCGGTAGGCCCTGATCTCAGCGGTCCTGAAGCCTAGCCTCTTGACTTTGTTGAGGTTGGAGAGAGCGTCGGAGTAGGTCCTGAAGAGTCCCGCGGAGCAGATGTACTTTGATCCGGATTGTTTCTCGAAGACAGGGCTAAGTCCCTTGAGGTCAGCCACGGTGGCCTTCCTCGACTGGGTGAAAAGCTGGATCTGGTAGACTATGCCTTCGGGAAGGGTGTTATCCTCGGCGAAACGCCCCTCGGGAAGAATCATGAATGAATAGTCGAACTTGCGCTCGGGCTCCATGATGGCCAGGTTGATGGCGGGCCCGGGGTTCTGGCGGGTGAAAGTGTAGCCGAAAGCGGCGCCCACAACATCCTTGTCCGCCCTCTCCTGCAACTTGGCCACGTCCAGGACCACGCCGTTGGCCAGGAATTCCATCTCGATGGCCTGAAGCTCCTTGTTAGCCGCCTGCAGGTTGGCGTTGAGGGTGGGGAGCAGGAGCTCCTTCTCCTGGATCAGCGAGGAGAGCTCCGCCTTCCGCTCGTCGGCGGCGGCGGAAAACTCGTTCCTCATCTCGTCCAGGTCGCTGTTGAATCTTGCCAGGGAGTCGCGCAGGGAACGGGTCTCCTTGATCTTGTCGATGTAGCGGCGGGTGTCGGCCCCTTGCGAGTCGGAGTTATTCACCGCCGACTCGTTGTCCATCCTTGTGGGATCCCTCATCGGGCTCAACCCGGAGAGAGCCTTCAACTCTTTCGGGTCGCGGACGGCTTCGCGGACCGGCATCCCGTCATATTCAAGGACATAGATATTCACGCTGTCCCTGCCGCACCCGCGGTTGGACGCGAAGATGGAATACCTTCCGTCCTCGGTGTTGATGAACAGGAAGTCGTCGTGGGGCGATGAGTACGGGAAGCCCATGTTGACCGGGACATCCCAGTCGCCGGTCTCCTTGTTCCAAGTCGAGACATACAGGTCGTAACCACCCATCCCGTACAGGCCCTTGGAAGCGAAGTACAGCGACTCGCCGTCGGGGGAGAGCATAGGGTAGATCTCGTCGGAAGAGCTGGTCAGCTGCTCGTTGATCAAAGTCGGGGCGGTCCAGACCGAGTCGGCGAGGGAGGTCTTGTAGATGTTCCTGATCTTGTCCTCGTCGGCGGCGGAGTAGTAGATGTCCTTGGCCCCGTCTGGGAAATAGACGGCTTGGGAGAGGGCGCCTCCGCCCAGAGAGTCAAGCTGGTTGGGAGCCTCGCGCCACGCGTGGTCCCGCAGAGGATAATAGAGGAAGAAGTCCTTGATCGGGAAAGTCTGCCTGGCCACAACCACGGGCCGGCTGCAAAAGTCCATCATGGACAAGCCGTTCTCGCTCATGAGAAGGGTCTCCTCGATCCTGCCCAAGGCTGTCGAGTCGGTCTCGGCGGCCTCACGGCAAAAGCCGGCGGCGGAGGCGAAATCGTATTCCAGCCTGGCCGAGTCCGCTTTCGCGAGCAGCCTGCCGATCGGATCCTGAGCCGCGGCCTGGAGCGTCGAGAGAGCCAATCCGAGCGTGATGAGTATGGTGTGAAGAGTCTTCTTTGTCATTCCGGACAATTCGGAGTCAATGCGTCTGCAAAAATAAGAAATACTTGGCAGATAATTTCTTTCTTAGAAAAAAATGCTAAATTTGTACCCTTATTTTTATGCCCGAAAGCAAAAACAATAAAAATATAAACTAAAACATTATGCAAAGTAAAGGTTGGATCAGGCTCGTCGCGATTTTGCTTGCCATCGCCTCAATATGGCAGCTCTCGTTCACGGCGGTGACGGCCGTCCAGGAAAAGAAGGCGGAGAAATTCGCGGAAAATGCCGCCCAGGCGGCGATGAACGCCTCTTCTTTCGCCAAGGTCTCTGTCGAGGACCAGGCTTACTACCTTGACTCTATCAGGAAAGACCAGAACAGGGTTTACATCGACTCTGTCTCTTCCCAGAAAGTTTATCTTTGGAACACCTACAAGGACTGCAAGGCCAAGGAGATCAACCTCGGTCTGGATCTCAAGGGAGGTATGAACGTCATGCTTCAGGTCCAGTTGCAGGATCTTGTCAAGGCTCTTTCCGGCGACAACCCCAATCCCGCTTTCCAGCAGGCCCTCGCGCTTGCCAAGGAGCGCGGCGTCTCCTCGAGGGATGATTTCATCACCCTCTTCGGCAACGCTTGGAAGGAGGTCTCCGGAGGTCAGAGGCTCGCCCAGATCTTCGGGACTTACGAGATGAAGGACAAGATCAAGCCCGAGTCGACCGACGCCGAGGTCCTGAATGTGATCAGGGGCGAGGCCGAGAGCGCCGTGGCCAACTCCTTCAACGTCCTCAGGAACCGTATCGACCGTTTCGGTGTGACCCAGCCCTCGATCCAGAAGATCGGCAACAGCGGCCGTATTCTTGTCGAGCTCCCCGGTGTCAAGGAGCCTGAGCGTGTGAGGAAGCTCCTCCAGGGAACCGCTTCCCTCGAGTTCTGGGAGACTTTCACCAACCAGGAGATCTCCGGATATCTCGCCGAGGCCAACGCCAAGCTGGCCGAGATCCTCTCCGAGGATGAGGATGAGACTCCCGCCGAGGCCGCTCCCGCCGAGGGAGAGGGTTCCGTCCTGGAGTCCGAGATCGCCCAGAACCAGACCGCGGACGCCGACCTTGAGGCCTACAAGAGGCAGAATCCCCTCTTCGCCGTCCTTAACCCGTCCCAGTACACCGGCAACGCCTGCATAGGTTTCTCGACCGCCGCTGACACGGCCAAGGTCAACAAGTACCTCTCCATGCCCCAGATCGCCGAGATATTCCCGGCCGAGTTCATTCCCATGTGGTCTGTCAAGCCGTCCGAGTATTTCGACTCCGACAACATCTTCGAGCTCGTCGCCATCAAGTCGACCTCCCGCAACGGGAAGGCCAAGCTTGACGGTGGTGTCGTCACCGACGCCCGCGTCGTCTATGACCACGGCACCAACGGTGAGCCTTCTGTCTCGATGAGCATGAACGCCGAGGGCGCCAACATCTGGGCCCGCATGACCGGCGACAATGTCGGAAGGCAGATCGCCATCGTCCTCGACGGCATGGTGTATTCCTATCCTAACGTCAACAGCGCCATCACCGGCGGCCAGTCCTCTATCACCGGTCACTTCACCCCGGATGAGGCCACCGACCTCGTGAACGTTCTCAAGTCCGGAAAGCTTCCCGCCCCCGCGACCATCATCCAGGAGCAGGTTGTCGGACCTTCCCTCGGAGCCAAGTCCATCAGGGCCGGTATGTTCTCGTTCCTGATCGCCTTCCTGCTCGTCCTTATCTATATGATATTCTTCTATCAGGGAGCGGGTATCGCGGCTGACGTCGCCCTCCTCTGCAACGTGCTGCTCCTCTTCGGAGTCCTTGTCTCGTTCGGAGCCGTCCTGACGCTGCCGGGTATCGCCGGTCTCGTCCTGACCATGGGTATGGCTGTCGACGCCAACGTGATCATCTACGAGCGTGTCAAGGAAGAGCTCGCGGCCGGCAAGGGCCTGAGCAAGGCTGTCGCCGACGGTTACAAGAACGCTTATTCCGCCATCATCGACGGTCAGGTCACCACCCTCCTCACCGGTATCGTCCTCTTCGTCTTCGGTTCCGGTCCTGTCCAGGGATTCGCCACCACGCTGATCATCGGTATCATCACCTCCGTCCTCACCTCCATCTTCATCACCCGTCTGATTTTCGACGACCGTATCAAGAAGGGCAAGAAGATCACGTTCGAGAACTCTCTCACCAAGAACTTCCTCAAGAACACTCACTTCGACTTCATCGGCGCCCGCAAGTGGTCCTACATCATCTCCGGCGCGCTGATCCTCATCTCGCTTGTGTCCATCTTCACCAAGGGATTCACCTACGGTGTCGATTTCACCGGCGGCCGCACCTATGTGGTCCGTTTTGACAAGCCGGTCACCGCCGAGGAGATCCGCCAGGCCGCCATCGCCGAGTTTGACGGCGCTGTCGAGGTCAAGCAGTTCGGAGGCGAGAGCCAGATGAAGATCACGACCCAGTACAAGAACGACGAGGAGTCCTCCGAGGTTGACGCCGAGGTCGAGAGCAAGCTCTTCAACGCCCTCGCCCCGTTCTTCGAGGAGAAGATGACCATCGACGACTTCAAGTCGACGCTCAGCAACGCCAATGGTATCATCTCGTCCGACAAGGTCGGTCCCACCATCGCCAACGACATCAAGAGGGACGCCGTGATCGCCGTCATCCTCGCCCTCATGGTGATCTTCGCCTACATCGCCTTCAGGTTCAGGGGCTGGACTTGGGGTCTCGGCGGAGTTGTCTCGCTGGCCCACACCGCCATCATCGTCATCGGTTTCTTCTCATTGTTCTCCGGCATCCTGCCGTTCAACCTTGACGTTGACCAGACGTTCATCGCGGCTATCCTGACCATCATCGGCTACGCCATCAACGATAACGTGGTTATCTTCGACCGTATCCGCGAGTACAGGGCCCTGCATCCGAACACTGACATCAAGACGAACACCAACCTCGCCTTGAACGCGACTTTGACCCGTACCCTCAACACCTCGGTCTCCACCCTCGTCACCATGCTCGCCATCGCGATCTGGGGAGGTGAGTCCATCAGGGGTCTCGCGGTCGCCCTCATACTTGGTATTTGCATCGGTACCTACGCGTCCATCTTCATCGGTACCCCGGTGATGTACGACGCCACGATCTCCCGCCAGAAGAAGATCGCCGAGGCCCAGCCCGCCAAGGGAGGCAAGAAGTCCTCGAAATAGTTCCTCTTAAAGGAATATGGGAAGCGCCGGCACGAGATGGCCGGCGCTTCTTGTTTATGTCTATTATTAAAACTACATTTGCACGTTTTAAATCAAATATCATGAGCGAGAAATTCAGAACCGAATCCGACCTTCTGGGCGAGCTGCAGGTACCTGCCGACGCCTACTACGGCGTCCAGACCCAAAGGGCTTTGAACAACTACAAGATATCAACGACCAGGATGCGCGACTATCCCGACTACGTTGTCGCGATGGCTTGCGTGAAGCACGCGGCCGCCAAGACCAACAAGGAGCTCGGGGCTCTCGACCCGGAGATCGCCGACGCCATCATGGCCGCCTGCCAGGAGATCATCGACGGGAAGTTCCACGACCAGTTCCCGATCGACATGATGCAGGGAGGGGCAGGTACCTCGGTGAACATGAACGCCAATGAGGTGATAGCCAACAGGGCCCTCGAGATCATGGGACACCAGAAAGGGGAGTACAAATATTGCTCTCCCAACGACCACGTCAACTGCGCCCAGTCCACCAATGACGCCTATCCCTCAGCTTTCCGTTACGCCTTCATCAGGATGAACCGCAAGCTCGTGGAGAGCCTTGGGAAACTTATAGAGGCTTTCAGGAAGAAGGGCGAGGAGTTCAAGGACGTGATCAAGATGGGCCGCACCCAGCTTCAGGACGCTGTCCCGATGACCTCCGGCCAGGAGTTCAACGCCTTCGCGACGAACCTCGGGGAGGAGATCCTGAATCTGGAGAGGAACGTGAACCTTCTCTATGAGATCAATATGGGAGGAACAGCCATCGGCACCGGTCTTAACGCCAAGCCCGGCTTCGCCACCCTCTGCGCCGCCAACCTCACCGCCCTGACAGGGGAGAAGTTCATCGCCGCCCCGGATCTCGTCGAGGCGACCCCGGACACCGGAGCCTATGTCAGTTATTCGGGAGCCCTCAAGAGGCTCGCCGTCAAGCTCTCCAAGATCTGCAACGACCTCAGGCTCATGGCTTCCGGACCACGCTGCGGACTGAACGAGATAAACCTCCCGCCTAAGGCCCCCGGCTCATCCATCATGCCCGGCAAGGTCAACCCGGTCATCCCCGAGGTCACCAACCAGGTCTGTTTCAAAGTCATCGGCAACGACACCACCGTGTCCTTCGCCGCCGAGGCCGGCCAGCTCCAGCTCAATGTCATGGAGCCAGTCATCGCCGAGTCCATCATGGAGAGCGTCACCTGGCTGACCAACGCGATGAACACCCTCCGCGTCGAGTGCGTAGAGGGAATCACGGTCAACAAGGAGCGTTGCTTCGACATGGTCAAGAACAGCATCGGCATCGTCACCGCCCTCAACCCGATCATCGGCTACAAGGCCAGCACCAAGATAGCCAAGGAGGCCCTTGAGACGGGCCGCGGGGTCTATGACATCGTGCTTGAGCAGGGAGTCATGACCAAGGAGGACCTTGACAACGCGTTGGATCCCAAGAACATGGTTGGCTGATAAGGCCTGACATGATAAAAAAAGCGGTGGCCTGACGGTCACCGCTTTCCTTTTGAGGCGAAGTCTTATTTGATCTTCTTGTAGCCGTAACGGGCCTCGTCACCAAGCTCGATCTCGATCTTCATGAGACGGTTGTACTTGGCGATACGGTCTGTCCTGCTCAGGGAACCGGTCTTGATCTGGCCGCTGTTGGTGGCGACGGCGATGTCGGAGATCGTGGTGTCCTCGGTCTCACCGGAGCGGTGGGAGGTCACGGTCGTGTAGCCGTTGCGATGAGCCATCTCGATGGCGTCGAGAGTCTCGGTCAGGGAGCCGATCTGGTTGACCTTGATGAGGATGGAGTTGCCGGCGCCCATCTCGATACCCTTCTGGAGGTACTT
>JAFROJ010000035.1 GCA_017429765.1 Bacteroidales bacterium
AACGGTCTGATGGTCAGTCCTTCAAGTGTCTCGGTGATGAGGGTACCGTCGGGCCTTGAGAGGGTCAGTGTCAGGCTGGCGGTTCCGGGCAGTTCAGGGATGAAGTTGGCAGGATCCTCGATCGTGGCGGTCTCGCCGGTGGTTCCAGAGGTGATCTCTGTCTTGACCAGCGTTAGTCCCTCGGTGATCGTTATTCAGTCAAGCAGGCTGGCCTTGCTGTCCACCTGGAAGTCCCTGTCTTTCAGCGACTCAAGTCCAGTCACCGCAACGCTTATCAGCGAGATCTCCTTGCTGGAGGAGTTGCCGGCGTCGTCGGTGACCTTTACGGTGAGTTTCCCGGCCTCGGCTATCTTTTCTCCGGAAGTGATTGTCTTTGAGGAACCTCCAGTGGGAGTGAAGGTGATCTCGACCTTGCAGCTTTGGCTGGTCTCATCCTTCCAGCTGGCGGCTTGGGCGTCCCCGATCTTGAGATCGCTACCGGAAACCGTCACCGGTAGCCCGGCGATGACATTATACTCTCCTCCGGCCAGGGTGATGGTCGGGGCAGTGTTGTCCTGCGTCGGAGTTGGAGTCGGCGTCGGGGTCGGGGTCGGAGTGGGAGTAGGATTGACTGGCGTCGGGGCCGGAGGATCGACCTCATTCCCGCCTCAGCAGGAGGCGAGGGTGGCGCACAGCGCTACCGCCAAAAAGGCGGAGAATAGATTCTTCGCTGCGCTCAGAATGACAGAATTGAAGTTCAGGGTTGAACGATTGAATCAACGCATATTCATGAACTATGTTTTGGATGGAATGCCGCTGGAAACGCTCGTCCGGGGATAAGGATCGAGACCCCTTGCGAAGGGAAGATAACTCTCTGTGCCCGTCTTCGGACGGCAGCCAGACTGACTTGCCTGGATATCCCTATCCAGCGTAATACAGCCCGCTTTCCATTCCCCGTCCTCGCACGCTTCCCTCCCGGCCTGTCCTCTTCGGCAGCCGCGTCCTGAACGCAGACAAACGCTAGTCGCGGCCACAGCCCTTTCGGAACGTCTCCCGGACGCATCCCGTCCGGGTAACACTCTCAAAGATACTCTTTTAGATTGGCATTTCCAATAATAATCCTTAACTTCGTGTTTGACACCAGCGGAAGTAGTGTAACGGCAGCACGCAAGACTTCAGATCTTGATCGGCGTACCTCCAGTGCGCAGGCGCGGGTTCGACTCCCGTCTTCCGCTCCCAGACAGAACCGCGGGCTTAGTGTAACGGCAGCACACAGGTTTTCGGGGCCTGATCGCCGGTTTCCAACCCGGCAGAGGAGGTTCGATTCCTCCAGCCCGTGCCAGATGAACGAAGAGAAGCACACCCAGCAACCCAGCCCTCGGGACAATTTCAAAGCCTGGGAGGATCCGTTGTATAACGACCTCCGGAAGATCTTCTCCCGCTCCCGCCTGCGTGAAGTCCTCACCCACAGTTCATTTTATGAGAAGGAGGGCAAAGGCAACAGCCGCTATGTCTTCGCCGGGATGTTTGTCTTCAAAGGACAGGTCGCCGATGTGCTGTACAAGTATTTCACAGGCGACGGCACCCGCCTGCAGCATATTCTCGGCAATCTCTTTCAGAAGGAACGCCTTGAGCGGATGTTTGACGCCTGGCGTCTGAAGCAGTTCGTCAGAGCTGGAGAGAAGTTTGACATCGTAAGCCACCGGCACATATTCGTCTATGCCATCTTCGGATATGTCTCCGGTCTGGAGGATGATATGAGGAACTGGTTCATTTCCAAATACATCCTTTCGGACGAAGTGAAGCATCTGTTTACGCACCGCAAGCGTAACCGGGATATCCTTGCGCAAGCGGATGAGATAGTCCGTCAGACGGACGGGCGGAGACTCACGCTGGAGATGTCGCTTACGGAGGACGGACAGCATCTGGCTCAGGCCGTTCTCTCAGACGGTACTACCCTTTGCGAAGCGACGAGCAAAAGCTGGCGGTACGCCCGCACCAAAGCTTCGAAGATGGCTCTTAATCTGTTGGCAACTCCCGGCCGGAAAGCGTTGCTATCCAATCCTGAATATCAGGCCAGGGTGAAGGCAAAGTTGGAGGAGGAGAAAGCCCAGCGTGCCCTGGCCATAGCGGAACGTGATGCCGCTAAAGAAGCTTTACGCGTCAAGAAAGATGAGGAACGGGCAGCTGTTGCCAAGGCTCGTGACGCCAAGCGCCGTGCCAGCCAGGCCGAGGCCAAGAAGCGGCGGGTGGAGAACGCCGCCCGCGCCGCGGCAAAGGCCGCCAAGGAGGCCCGTCCCATGAGCGCCCGCAAGCGCCGTCACCTCGAGGACAAGAAGAAATGAGCGACCTATTTCGCTAGTGCGTAGGAGAAGCCTTTGAGCTGGTTCCAGGCGCCGCGGGTGAAGTCGGGAACCTCGACGGGCATGCTGCCATGCTCTATTGAGATGGCTCCGAGCTCAGCGAGGCAGCACCATTCGGCCATGTCATAGACATCCATGTCAAGAGGCAGTCCGTTGCGCAGGCAATAGACCAGGCGATAGTCCATTATGAAGTCCATTCCGCCATGGCCACCGACCTTCTTGGCTAGTTCCTCGAGCTCCGGGGTCAGGATCGGGCTGCGATATTTCTGCTGGAGCTGAGCCATTTCCTCCGCGTTCAATTGCTTCTCGCTGAGATCTTCAGAAGCGGGATTCTCCTGCAACTGGTCAGCCCTCAGTACGATTCTTTCCACGGGATATTTCTCCGCAAAGCCATGTGATCCGACAATCTGGTACATCCTGTCGTAGGGCCTCGGGGTCAGGACATCGTGCTCGATCAGGATGGTCTTGCCGTTCTCGGTGCGGATCATTGTGCTGGTCTCGTCGCCGTTCTGGAAGTCATCCCCATTCTGGCCTGTCATCCGTTTGACAGCCCTGGGACCGTTGGACGGCTTTGTATCCATTGCCACCAGGGTCTTGAACCTGTCGCCCCTGTGGATGCCAAGAACCTGGGCGATAGGACCGAGCCCATGGGTGGGATAGACGTCTCCCTTGTGTTTCTGGTTGAAATCGAGCCTCCAGTTGTTCCAGTAGCCGCCCCAGTAGGGATCAAGATAATGGAGATAGGATCCCTCGACATGGAGAATATCACCGAACACCCCGGCCTGGGCCATAGCCAGGCAAGACATCTCGAAGAAGTCGTAGCAGCAGTTCTCGAGCATCATGCAGTGCTTGCGGGTCTTCTCGGATATGTTGATAAGGGCCCAGATTTCCTCCAGGGAGGTGGCCATCGGGACCTCGCAGGCGACGTTCTTGCCATGCTCCATAGCATAGAGCGCTATAGGAGTGTGGTGTACCCAGTCGGTGCAGATATAGACGAGGTCGATGTCGTCCCTCTCGCAAAGCTGTTTATAGACCTCGGTGTCTCCGGAATATCCGGCAGCTCTCGGGAAACCTCTGTTTTCCAGCGCCTTCTGGACTTTTTCCACGTTGTCGGGAATGACATCGCAAAGGGCTACGATCTTGACTCCGGGAATATAAGTGTAGCGATCAACGGCGTAGGGTCCTCTGGCTCCCAGCCCAACGAAACCTATCCTGACAGTGTCCATTGCCGGGACTGTCAGTCCGATAACATTCTCCTGTCCGGCGGGTCTGGCCGGGACTTTAACCTTGATTGGTCCGGCGCTCTTGTCTGAAGCGCAAGAGGCCGCCAGCAAAAGCGTGGCGGCCACTATAAGATTCCTGATTCTCATGTCAGATTATTTTGCGAAAGCGTAGGAGAAGCCTTTGACCTGGTTCCATGCGCCGCGGGTGAAGTCGGGCACCTCGACAGGCATGTTGCCGTTCTTGATTGAGATCTCGCCAAGTTCCGCGAGGCAGCACCACTCGGCCATGTCATAGACGTCTATGTCGAGAGGAAGACCGTTGTGGAGGCAATAGATCAACCTGTAGTCCATGATGAAGTCCATTCCACCGTGGCCACCGACCTCCTTGGCAAGAGCCTCAAGCTCGGGGGTGAGGATCGGGTTGCGGTATTTCTCCTGATATTCCTTTATCTCATCAGCTGTGAGACGCTTCTCAGTGTTGAAGTCCTCGATGCTGGGGGTCTCCTTGAACTGGTCGCCACGGAGGACAATCTGCTGGACAGGATACTTACCGGCATATCCCTCGGTACCGACAAGCTGGTACATGCGGCTGTAGGGCCTGGGGGTCATCACGTCGTGCTCGATCAGGATGGTCTTGCCATTCTCGGTGAGGATCATCGTGCTGGTCTCGTCTCCGTTCTGGAAGTCCTCACTCTTGCGTCCATGGCGTTTCTCGACATTGCGAGGGCCGTTGACTGCCTTGGTCTCCATTGCCACGAGAGTCTTGAAGCGGTCGCCGCGGTGGATGTTAAGCACCTGAGCCACAGGGCCTAAGCCATGGGTGGCGTAGAGGTCGCCTTTGTGCTTCTCATTAAAGTCAAGTCTCCAGTTGTTCCAGTATTCATCCCAGAAGGGATCCAGGTTGTGGAGATATGATCCCTCTACATGGAGAATCTCTCCGAACAGGCCGGCCTGGGCCATTGACAGGCAGGACATCTCGAAGAAGTCATAGCAGCAGTTCTCGAGCATCATGCAGTGCTTGCGGGTCCTCTCGGCGGTGTTGATCACATCCCAGATGTCTTTGAGGGAAGCGGCCATAGGAACCTCGCAGGCGACATGTTTGCCATGCTCCATGGCGTAGAGGGCCACGGGGACATGGTGAGCCCAGTCTGTGCAAATATAGACCAGGTCGATGTCATCCCTCTCGCAGAGCTGCTTGTACGCCTCGGTGCTTCCGGAATATTCAGCGGCTCTGGGCAAACCTCTGGATTCCAATGTCTTCTGTGACCTCTCGACATTCTCTGGAAGAACGTCGCAGAGAGCCACGATCTGGACTCCGGGAATATAAGTGAAGCGGGGGACAGCGCCTGAGCCTCTCATTCCGAGACCGACGAATCCGACCCTGACGGTCTCGATCGGGGGAACGGTCAGGCCGAGGACGTTCTCCTGTCCGGCGGGACGGGCGGGAACATCGACCTTGATGGGGCCGACAGTGGCCTTCTTGGATGTGCAGGCGGCCGCCAGGATGAGCAGCGATGCCGCAAGGAATGTCTTTAATTTCATATTGTTATGTGTTAATAGATTCTTCACTTCAAAATTAGCGATTAATCTGAATAATCGGAAATATTGTCGAGATAAAGTCCAAATCCGTTGATAGTGACGGGGGCGAAGGCTACGAGGTTCACGCGAACCCTTGAGGTCGTGACCTTCTCAGTGGGGACTATCCTCTTGTAGCCGATAGTTGTCTCGCTGGCGATCTCTTTCCATTGCCCATCAGGGCCTTCCGCCTCGATAGTGAATGAATAAACT
>JAFROJ010000036.1 GCA_017429765.1 Bacteroidales bacterium
CCGGACGTCTCGCGTTGCTCGACCCCACCGCTCGCCGCGCTTGGCTCGGCTCCCGTCCCCCCACATAACGTGCCGAGGGTGGCAGGGTCCGGACTTGCCGGGCCAGCCGCCGCGTGAGTCAGGGCGAGTTCGGCGCTGCCGACGCGGTTCATCTGGCCGGCGCCGACGCCGAGGACCATGCCGCCGCGACCGACCACGATGGCGTTGGACTTGACGTGCTTGACAATCTTCCACGTGAACTCAAGGTCGCGGAGCTCATCCTCCGTGGGCTTCTTCACCGTGACGCACTGGTCGAGCGACAAACCACAGATCGAAAGATCCTGGTTCTGGACCAGCAGGCCACCGTTCACGCCAACGCAGCTCATCTGCTCCTTGACATCCGTACCCATGTCGACCTTCAGGACCCGGAGGTTCTTCTTCGACCGGAGAAGCTCAAGGGCGTCAGGGGCGAAAGAAGGGGCCATCACTATCTCAAGGAATATGGGCTTGAGCATTTCCGCGGTCTCGAGATCGACCTCACGGTTGAAAGCCACGATGCCTCCGAAAATGGAGGTCTTGTCGCCCTCGTAGGCCTTTTTCCAGGCCTCGGCGATGGTGGCGCCCACTCCGGCCCCGCAAGGATTCATGTGCTTCAGGCCCACGGCAAAAGGCTGGTCCTTGAACTCACGGACTATGTTCAAGGCGGCGTTGGCGTCTTGTATGTTATTGTAAGACAGCTCTTTCCCGTTAAGTTGCTCGGCCGTGGCCAATGAGTATGGAGCCTTCTTCAGGGTTTTGTAGAACTTGGCCTCCTGGTGCGGGTTCTCACCGTAGCGCAAGGGCTGGCAGATGTCATATTCAAGGAAAAGCTTCTCGGGAAGACCGGCCTTCGGGCGCATCCAGGAAGCTATGGCTATGTCGTATTCGGCGGTGTGGGTGTAGGCCTTGGCGGAAAGCTGGAGCCTGGTCTCACGGCTGGTGTGTCCCTGGGCCTTCAGCTCGTCGATGACCGTGGCGTAATCTTCCGGATTCACGACAATCGTGACGCTCTCCCAGTTCTTGGCGGCGCTCCGGACCATCGAGGGGCCTCCGATGTCAATGTGCTCGATCGCGTCCTCCATCGTGACGTCCGGCTTGGCGACCGTCTCCCTGAAAGGATACAGGTTGACGCAGACTATGTCGATCGTCCCGATCCCGTTCTCCTCAAGCTGCCTCATGTGGTCGGGCAGGTCGCGGCGGGCCAGCAAGGCCCCGTGGATCTTGGGATGGAGAGTCTTGACCCTGCCGTCGCATATCTCCGGGAAGCCCGTCACGTCGCTGACGCTCGTCACCGGCAGTCCGGCCTCTTTCAACATCCTCATCGTTCCGCTGGTTGAAAGCAACTCCCAACCTAAAGAGACAAGCTCACGGGCGAATTCCACAACGCCTGTCTTGTCGCTCACACTGATCAAAGCTCTCTTCATCTCTATGCTATTTGTCTGTTATTCTCTTAAGGTCGCAGAGCATCAACTTCCCGTCTGAGTCACGAAGGTGCATGCCGTTGCCCTCGCACCATTTCCAGTACTTGCATTCCCCGCACTCGTCCTTCCTCATCCAGTAGCGGTCCCTGTAGGGTTGGAAACGGTTCTGCCAGACATCCCAGAAATCGTCTTTATAGATGTTCCCCTGATGGTAGTCCGCGCGGATGCTGGTGCAGGCTGAGATCGACCCGTCAATCAGCACGGAGCCGACAGTCACGCCCGCCTGGCAGGAGTAGAAATGATCCCTGACATCGCCCTCATAATGGCCCAGGAAGCCCTCGCAGCCGAAACTGGCCTTGATCCGGCCCTCCTTGCGGGTCTCCTTGATGAAATCCAGAAGACCGCGGAACATGTCGGAGGGAAGCTGGAGATCCGGATCCTGGGCGGCGCGGCCCGATGGGAATATGGAGAACAGCCTCCAGTCCTTGAGCCCAAGGCTGATAAGATGCTCCTTTATGGCATGAAGCTCGGAATAATTACGGCGGTTGACACAGGTCACCACGTCGAAAACGATGGCTTTCGAATCGACGACCATCTTTATCGCCCTGGAAGCCCTCTCGAAGCTGGTCTCGCGCCCGCGGAGCCAGTCATGGTTGTCCTTGAGCCCGTCCAGGCTGATGGTCATGGAGTGGAGCCCTGATTGTAGGAGCCTTGAATATCTTTCCGGGGTCAGCGCCCAGCCGTTCGTCACCATGCCCCACGGGAAGCCGCGGGAATATATTCCTTTGCCACATTCCTCAAGATCCGCGCGCATGGTCGGCTCGCCGCCGGAAACGATGACGAAAACCTTGTGGGGGTCGGTGTGAGCGGCGACTCCGTCAAGAACCCTGAAAAAGTCCTCCTTGGGCATGTCCGGGGTGCTGGCGACCATCTTGCAGTCGCTTCCACAGTGGCGGCACTTGAGATTGCAGCGGAGGGTGCTCTCCCAGAAAAGCTGGCGCAGAGGGTGATCCGCCGTCTCGGACTTCCTCAACGAAGTGGCTATGTCAAGCGCGATACGCCTTCTAAGCGAAACCTCTCCCATCTTTTTTCCGATTAGATGATCTCTACTCCGGGTTTGTCGGTAACATTACCTATAACCGCCGCCTTGTCGCCGAACTGGGCGAGAATATCAATCGCCTCACCGGCCTTGGCGGCGTCCATGGCCAGCACCATGCCGATGCCCATGTTGAAGATGTTGAACATCTCCCGGTGCGGGATCCTGCCGTATTTCTCGAGGAAACGGAAGATCGGGAGGATCTCCCAGGTGCCTTCCTTGATCTCGATCCCCTGTCCCTCCTGAAGGATCCTGGGGATGTTCTCGTCGAAGCCGCCGCCCGTTATGTGGGCGACGCCGTGGACGTCGCATGAGCGGATGACCTCCAGAACCTGCTTCACGTAGATTCTCGTGGGGGTCAGGGCCACGAGGCCGAGCGGCTCGTCGGTCCCGAGTTCGGGGTAGACCTTATTCAAGTCCAACTCATTGTCGGAGAATATCTTCCTCACAAGGCTGAAGCCGTTGCTGTGGACCCCGGTGGACGCGATTCCGACAAGGACGTCGCCGACCTTGACCTTGGAGCCGTCGATCAGCTTGCTCTTCTCGACAACACCGGTGGTGTACCCGGCGATGTCATATTCCCCGTCCTCGTACATTCCGGGCATCTCGGCCGTCTCGCCGCCCACAAGGGCGCATCCGGCCTGGCGGCACCCTTCCGCGACACCTGAGACTATCGCCTCGACAACTTCCGGACGGGTCTTGCCCTGGGCCACATAGTCCAGGAACACAAGGGGTTCCGCTCCTTGGGCGAGAACGTCATTGACGCACATCGCCACGGCGTCGATGCCGATGGTGTCGTGCTTGTCCATGGCGAAGGCTATCTTCAGCTTCGTCCCGACCCCGTCGGTGCCGCTGACAAGGACAGGCTCCTTGATGTTCAGGGCCGAAAGGTCGAACATGCCGCCGAACGCGCCGATATTGCCCATCACGCCGGGCCTGGCGGTCGAGGCCACATGTTTCTTGATCCTCCGGACAACGTCGTAACCGGCTTCCAGGCTGACGCCTGCCTTCTCGTAATCTACTGCCATGGTGTGTCGTTTTTATCTTGACAAATTTAACCAAATATGAGGAATATACCCGCGTTTTTCGGATATTTGCATCCATGCGCGTCACAAAAATCGTTTTCGCCACGGGCAACCGCGGGAAACTCAGGGAAGCCTCCGAGATCCTCGGGGAAGGCTTCGAGCTGCTCACACCCATGGATTACGGCCTGACCGATGACATCCCGGAGACAGGCGACACCCTGGAGGAGAACTCGCTCCAGAAAGCGGAGTACATTTTCGAGAGGAAAGGATGTGACTGTTTCGCCGACGACACCGGCCTCGAGGTAGAAGCCCTGGGGGGCGCCCCGGGGGTGTACACGGCGCGTTACGCCGGGGAGGGAAAGGATTTTGGAAAGAATATGGACAAGGTTCTTCACGAGTTGGAAGCTCTTGAGGCTCAAGACCCTTCGACAACGAGAAGAGCCAGGTTCCGCAGCGTGGTGACCTTGATCTACAAGGGTGAGACGCGTCAGTTCGAGGGTGTGATGGACGGGACGATAGCCCGGGAGAGATCAGGACGCGGCGGCTTCGGGTACGACCCCATATTCATTCCCGACGAGTACCCCGGCCTCACCGCCGCCGACATCACAGAAGACCAGAAGAATGAGATCTCGCACAGGGGCAAGGCGCTCCGGGCGATGGCCGCATTCTTGAGGGAGAACAAATAGCATCCATGAGATCCAAGGCGGAGCTGATAATCCTCAACCACACCAAGTTCGGCGAGAACTCGATCGTCCTCCACACTCTGAGCGAGGAATATGGTCGGAGAGGTTTTCTCGTGAAGGTGAGCCCAAGGACAGCCATGGCTCTCTTCCTGCCTTTGAATATCCTTGAGGCCGAGGTGTCCGAGAATCCGAAATCGGACCTTTGGCACGCCAGGAACTTCGTGAGTGTCAGCCCGTTGAATGGGATCAGAAGCGACATCCGGAAGAACACGATGACCCTTTTCATGAGCGAGGTTCTCTACCGGGTCGTGAAAGACCAGACCAACGAGGACGGGCTAGCCCGCTGGCTCAAGGGCCAGATCCTCACCCTGGACGCCCTGAAGAGCGACTTCGTGAATTTTCACCTGTTGTTCCTGCTCGGGCTCTGCGCAGCCCTCGGTTTCGACGCCGACGCCGCCGGCCTCGCCCCCTTTATCTCCTCCCCCCCCTGTCATCCTGAGCGAAGCGAAGGATCTGCTCCTATGCGAAGCGAAGGATCTGCGACTAGGCGAAGCGAAGGACCTTCTTCCGGCAGGATTTTCCAGGCCGTGGAGTCCCTGCTGCGACTTCCCTTCACCGAGGCTCTCCTGATGCCCCTCTCGGGGATCGACAGGAACGCCATCGCCGAATCGATACTCAAATACATCGAATACCACACCGAATCCGCCGTCAATGTCCGCTCCCTCGCCGTGCTCCGGGAGATTTACGGATAATGGCACGATATTTAGTGTTCTCGCAAGACGTTGAATTATGAATATGAGTAAAAAAACCATCATAGCGGCCGCGGCGCTTGTCGTCGTCTGCGGTGCTTCCTTCGCCCAGTCCAAGAGCTTCAAGCTCGGGCAGTGGACAGAGATCCAGAACTCGATCCTCAAAGAGCTGAACCGTTCCTACGTCGACTCCCTTCCAGTGGACAGGATAGAGCGGGCCGGCATCGACGCCATGCTCGACGCCCTCGACCCCTACACCATCTACATCCCCGAGGAAGAGAACGAGGATCTCCAGATGCTGATCGGTAAAAGCTACGGAGGAATCGGGGCAGTCATCTACAAACCGGACAAGGACGGCAATGTCATCATCAACGAGCCTTACAAGAACTCCCCGGCCGAGAAATACGGCCTCCGCTGCGGGGATGAGATCATGGAGATCGACGGGGAGACCACCCACGGGCTGACCAGCCAGGAAGCCTCCGACAAAATGAAGGGAAAGCCGGGCACAAAGGTGAGATTCAAGGTCAAGAAGGTCTATTCCGGAGACATCGTGGACATTGACATCACCAGGGAAAGGATCCATCTTCCCGATGTCGAGTACTACGGGATGCTCGACTCCGAGACCGGCTACATCTACCAGAGCGGCTTCACCGAGAATGTGTCCGGGGAGATCCGCAACGCCATCCTGGACCTCAAGAAGCAGGGCATGAGGAAGCTTGTCCTCGATCTCCGCGGCAACGGCGGCGGCCTGATGAACGAGGCCGTCAACATAGTCTCGCTGTTCGTCCCGAAAGGCTCTCTCGTGGTCTCCTCAAAAGGCCAGGGAATAGGCGAGCAGCAATACAAGACCACCATGGAACCTATTGACACAGAGCTTCCTCTCATAGTCATGGTGGATTCGGGTTCGGCCTCCTCGTCGGAGATCGTGACCGGCGCCCTACAGGATCTTGACAGGGCCACGATCATGGGTACCAGGACCTACGGCAAGGGGCTTGTCCAGAGCATCAGGCCGCTTCCTTACAACGGCCAGCTCAAGGTCACCACGGCGAAATACTACACTCCTTCCGGACGTTGCGTCCAGGCGATAGACTACGCCAGACGGAATGAGGACGGCAGCGTGGGACATATTCCCGACTCCCTGACCCACGAGTTCAAGACCTCCCGCGGAAGAACCGTCAGGGACGGCGGCGGCATCACTCCCGATGTCGTGGTGAAGGGTCATGAGTACAGCAGGCTGACCTACTCCCTTGTCTATTCCAACATCATCCAGGAATATACCCTGAAATTCGTCAGGGAGCACCAGAGCGTCCCCGAGGACTGGACCATGTCGGACGCCGACTGGAAAGACTTCGTCGAGTTCGCGAATACCAAGGATTTCGACTACCGCTCAAGCGCCAAGACCCTCTTCGACCAGATGAGGAAGGAGCTTGACAAGGACGGTCTCGCGGACAGCATGAAGGATCAGATTGACGCTCTCCAGAAAGCGCTGGAGATGGACAAGGAGACCTTCCTCAACCTCAAGAAGGATGAGATAGAGCCTTTCATCGAGGAGGAGATCATCGTCCGCTACCACTTCCAGGAAGCCGGCATCAAGGTCCGTCTCCGTTATGACGACCAGCTCAAAGAGGCCCTGACCAAACCCCTGATCTCTTTCTAGCCAGTGATGAGACACCTCGCGTTGCCTTTGATGGCCGCTCTGGCCATCCTTGTGTCATGTTCAAAAGGGAAAGACACGTCCTATGAGATCAGCTACCGGGTCTCCTTCGAGCCGGAGGATCATTATATCGACGTCCGGATGCGGTACGTTCCCGCCAAGCCCGACGGCAAGGCGGTGACTTTCAAGATGCCTGTCTGGGCTCCCGGCTATTACATCATAATGGACTATCCGAAGTACGTCACCGGCTTTGAGGCTTTCGAATCCTCGGGAGAGCCCGCGGCTTGGTCGAAATCAGGCAAAAACAGCTGGGTGATAAATAGTTCCGGCGCCTTGGACATTCACTACAAGGTTTTCGCTGACGCGGTGTCTGTGGCCGACAGCAAGGTCACGGCGGAGGGGGCTTTCATCGCCCCCAACGGGGTTTTCCTGTACAAGGACATCGACCATCCCGTGTCCGTGGCTTTCACCCTTCCGGACAAATGGAAGACAATCTCGACATCGCTGCCTTTCGGCGACGGGGTTTATTCGGCCGAGGATTTCGATGTGCTCTACGACTCGCCTTTCCTGATCGGCGACCATCTGACCAAGTCGATCGAGCAGGACGGCATTGTCTATGAATTCGCTGTCCAGAGACCGGAGGGCTTCGAAGAGAGCCCGATCGCCGGGGATTTCATGGCGGGGGTGCGGGAAGCCGTGAGGATGTTCGGGGACACCCCTTACGAGTCCTACCATCTGTTGCTTCTCGGGCGAGGGCCGGGCGGGCTGGAGCACCAGTCCTCCCAAGCGGACTACACCGCCGGACATTGGGACTTCGAGACCAGGGAGGCCTACCTCAGCGAGCTCAGGTTCATGACTCATGAATATTTCCACTGCTACAATGTCAAGGCTATCCGGCCGATCGAACTCGGTCCCTTCGACTACGACAAGGAAGTGTTCACCCCCCTGCTTTGGTTCAGCGAGGGGATAACCTGTTATTACGAGAGCCTCCTCCTTGAGAAAGCCGGGGTGGAGACTCCCCAGGAGCATCTGGATTTCCTGGCCAGATACATCAAAGACACGGAGAACACCGAGGGACGAAAGCACATGAGCCTGCGCCAGAGCAGCTATGACATCTGGCTGAACTTCTTCAACCGCTCGGCCAACGCCTCGGCGACCACCATTTCCTACTACGTCAAGGGGCCTGTCCTCGGCTTCCTGATGGATCTGGAAATCCAGCGGATCTCAGGCGGGAAGAAGAGTCTGGACGACTTGATGAGCCTTCTGTACTGGAGGTTCCACAAGGAAAAGGGCCGGGGCTTCACAGAGGATGAGTTCTGGGCCGCGGCGGAAGAAGTCGCCGGTGGCGGCCTCGGCCAGATCCGCCGCTACGTCGACACCACCGACGAGATCGACTACGACCAGATCCTCACCCCCGCCGGCCTCACCCTCGACAAAGAAACCTGGACCCTTACCAGAAACTGATCCGTTACCGTTGAGAGAGGAAACCAACGACCTTCTCAATACAGAACGCTAACACGAACAAGTCAAGAAGTACTTGATTGACAAGATAGCGCATCTGCACAGGAGGGTCGAGTTCTTTTCTGATCCCTTTTACCAAAGTGATCAGATTCCCGACGAAATACACGAAGATCAGGATCGAAACAATACTATAGAAATAGATCATCTGCTCTAACCTAAAGCTAAAGACAAACAAGGATAAGTCGCGCATCCGACGGCGCAGCTCTTACGCTATTCGATGAAGCTGGTGAGGCAGGTCATGGCGCCGTCGGGATGGAACTCGATGGTGCTGGAGGTGGCGGGGACAAGAACAGTCTCGCCCTGACGGATCTCGACCTTGTGGACTGAGCCGTCGCCCTCGTTGTCGACCAGGACACCCTTCCCGCCAACACACATCACCACGACGAACGAATCCAGAGCCGAGAGATTCTTCGAGGACGGCTTGTCCAGATCGAACAGGCTTGTGGTGAAATACTTACACTTCACCAATAGTACCTCCTCGTTCTTGACCGGAGTGTATTCGGTCCTGTAGTCAGGGAACACGGTGTAGTCTATCGCCTCCTTGGCCTTCTCAAGGTGAAGCTCCCTCGGCCTCCCGTCGAGCCCCAGACGACCATAGTCATAAATCCTGTAGGTGATGTCTGAGGTCTGCTGGATCTCGGCAACGAAAGAGCCCGCCCCGATGGCGTGGATCCGGCCGGCAGGCAGGAAGAACACGTCCCCTGGACGCACGTCATAACGCCCCAGGACATCGGTGATCGTGTTGTCGTTCACCTTCTCCTCATATTCCTCAGGAGTGATGTCCTGTGTCAGGCCGCTGAGCAGTTTGGCGCCCTTGTCAGCCCCGACCACATACCACATCTCCGTCTTCCCTTTCTGGCCGGGGTTAGTCCTGGCCGCCAGGGCGTCAGTGGGATGAACCTGGATCGAGAGGTCGTCCTTGGCGTCGATGAACTTGATGAGCAGCGGGAACTCGGTTCCCGTCTTCCCGATGACTTTCTTGCCGGCCAGCTCGGCGCCATGCTCCTCCATGAGCTCGGTCAGGGTCTTGCCGGCGAACGGGCCGTCCTGGACCACTGACACGTGGCCCTTGACAGCCGAGATCTCCCAGCTCTCGCCGATGCGGTTCCTTGTCGTGAATATTCCTTTGAAAGGGGCTATCTTCTCCCCGCCCCAGACCTTCTCGCAAAGATAGGGCTTGAATTTAAGAGGGTACATCATGGCCGGCCTCCTACTTGTCGAGTTCAGAAAGAGCGAAAGCGTAGGCGCCGAGCGAGATGGCCTTGCTCGCCCCTATCTTCGACCTCATGACGCCGATTCTCTTCTGCGGATCGTAGACGACCTCCTCGTCGGAGCCGTAAACCTTCAGTTTCCTGGCCTCCCCCCTGGCGAAATCCACGAAATCCGAGGGATTGTCCAGGTTGTAGACCTTCATCTGCACCCTGTTGAGCTCCTCTCCCGTCAGCTGATGGATCTTGGAACGCATCGTTCGGAGGATTCCGGGCATGAGGTATTCATAGTTGTTCATGATGCCGCCTCCGATGACAACGAGCCCGTCGATGAGAGTGACGGCCGTGGCGATGGCGTCGCCCGCGACCTCGCCCATCTTGTCGAACGCCTTGATGGCGGCCTCCCTGTCGCCAGGGGCCTCACCCTTGCTGATGGCGCCTATGTCCTTGGGCTCGAGACCGTGGCTGGGATTCCCGGAAAGCTCGCCGTAAACCCTCTTGACCGCCCTAACGGCCACCCCGTCCTCGACAATGATGTCCGGCATGTCAGGATGCTTGAGGCAGAAAGTCTCGACACAGGAGTTGTCGCCCCTGTTCAGACGGCCGCCAATGACAGTGCCGATCCCGAAACCTGTCCCGAAGGTGTAGCCGATGAGGTTGTGGTAGCGCTTGGCGCTGCCAGCCTCCTCAAGCCTCTTGTTGATCTCGGGAAGGGCCCCTCCGAGGGCCTCGCCATAGGCGTACAAGTCCCCGTCATTATTGATGAACACGGGGATCCCGAACTTTCTCTGGAGGAAAGGTCCCAGCGCCACACCGTCCCTGAAAGAAGGGAAGTTGGGCAGGAATCCTCCGATGATGCCGTTGGGGTAGTCTGCGGGGCCGGGGAAAGCGAAACTGATGGCCACCGGCTTCTCGTCGCCGAGCCTTTCGATGATTGTGCCGAATCCAAGGACCATCGCCTGGAGGCAAAGGTCAAGATTGCCCGAGTTCGAGGGGAGGGTGATGGTCTCGCCGTGGTACTCGCCGCCCTTCATGGCACCGAACACCATGTTGGTTCCGCCGGCGTCCAAAGTAAGGACGATCCTGCTGTCGTTTTTGATGTCTGACATATGGGTTTGGGTTTATATTGACTGAACGTTGTCCACAAATATAATCATAATTGCTAACTTTGCCGTGATTAAAGTAATAGAGATGAAAAAAGGAAACAAGCGCCAAGGTGGCGCTAAAAAAGGAAGACAGGCCCTTCAGAAGAGCAGGGAACAAAGGTTCGGCTCCAGGCAGGGTTCCAAGCGGAAATTCGAGGAAGTGACCGGTAAGGTCCAGATGACCAGGGATGGTTTTGTCTTCGTCATCCCCGAGGGAGACACCCGGGACAACGACGTGTTCGTGAGGTCCTCCAAAACAAGAGGAGCCCTGAACGGCGACATCGTCAGGTGCGTTATCACAAAAGAGAGGAAAGAACTATTACCCCCCAGGGGCAAAGGCCGGCCTCAAGGAAGAGCCGGAGGCCAGCGCAGGGAAGGAGAGATCATCCAGATCATCGAGAGGAGCCAGGCTCCCTTCGTGGGAATACTCCACATCGTCGGGAGGCAGGCTTGGGTGCTGATGCAATCCAGGACCATGCCCTACGACATCTCCATCGACTTCGACACCCTTCCCGAAGGGGCGAGGAGAGGCATGAAGGTGGCGGCGAGGATAGACCGGTGGGACAGGGGCGAGCCCAACCCCCACGGGTACATCTCCGACGTTCTCGGCGAGCCGGGAGCCAACGAGACCGAGATGCACGCCATCTTGGCCGAATACGGTCTTCCTTACAGGTTCGAGCCCGAGGTCGAGAACGCCGCGGACCAGATCCCCGATGAGATCACCGCCAAGGATCTCGCCGGCCGCAAGGACTTCAGGGAGACCTTGACCTTCACCATCGACCCGACGGACGCCAAGGATTTCGACGACGCCCTGTCCCTCGTCACCCTGAAAAACGGCAATTACCAGGTCGGAGTCCACATCGCCGACGTGTCTTACTACGTCAAGCCTGGATCTCCCATGGACATCGAGGCCCAGAAGAGAGGAACTTCCGTGTACCTCGTCGACAGGACCGTCCCCATGCTCCCGGAGAAGCTTTCCAATAAGCTCTGCTCCCTGCGTCCCCATGAGGACAAGCTGACATTCTCCGCCGTCTTCGAGATAACCCCCGACGCCCAGGTCGTGGACCGTTGGTTCGGCCGGACAGTGATCCGCTCGGACTACCGCTTCGACTACGAGGGGGCGCAGAGGATAATAGAGACCGACGGCGCCGAGCCGGAGGACACGGCGATAAGCCCCGAGATCAGGGACGCTGTCCTGCGCCTGAACAAGTTGGCCTCTATCCTGCGCCAGAGGCGTTTCAAGGCAGGCGCCATCAGTTTCGAGAGGCCGGAGATGAAGGTGGAGGTCGATGAGAAAGGCAAGCCTGTCAGGGTTTATGAGAAGGTCACTAAGGAGTCCAACTGGCTGATAGAGGAGTTCATGCTGCTGGCCAACAAGTCAGTGGCCGAGTTCATAGCCACCTCCGGCAAGATGAACGGCAAGGCGGACAAGAGCGCCAAGACTTTTGTCTACCGAATCCACGACGAGCCTAACGCCGAGAAGATAGCCGGCCTTGGGAGGTTCGCGGGCAACTTCGGTTACAAGCTGGGGCCCATCGGCACCGGAAGGGAGATAGCCAAATCCCTCAACAGCCTCCTCAGCGGGGCCAAGGGCAGGCCCGAATGCGACGCGTTCCAGATGATCGCCCTGCGCTCAATGGCAAAGGCTGTGTACTCGACCGAGAACATCGGCCACTACGGCCTCGCATTCAAGTTCTACACCCACTTCACCTCCCCGATCCGCCGCTACCCCGACACCATGGTGCACCGGCTTCTGGCGATGTATCTGGACAACAGGGAGAGCCAGGACAAGGAATATTACGAGACCCAGTGCCAGCACGCCTCCGAGCGCGAGCAGATAGCCGCCAACGCCGAGAGGGACAGCGTCAAGTACAAGCTTATCGAATACATGCTCTCCAAGGTCGGCCAGGAGTTCGACGGCGTCATCTCAAGCCTCACGGAATGGGGGATGTACGTGGAGATCAAGCCCGAGATGATCGAGGGCATGATCGCGCTGAGGGACATCCGCTCCGACTTCTTCGACTTCGACGAAGAGAATTACCGGATCGTCGGCAAGCGCACACACAAGGTGTTCCGCCTGGGAGATCCGGTAAGGATAAGGGTCAAGTCGGCCAATCTCGAGCAGCGCCTCCTCGACTATGAGCTCGTCGAGGAGACCGCCACTCTCTGACCTGTTACTTGAATAAGAAACTTACCCCCACGAAGAAGGCGTTCCTGCGGACGACCTCGTCCTCGAGGGAGAGATCCTTGTTATTCTTAACGCAATTGGTGACACCGAGGTCGTAACCGCCCCTGATCAGGATAGCGTCCTGGACCGCGACCGCCATGCCGAAACCCCATTGGGCCTCGTAGGGCCTGATGCCGGGATAGGTCTTGCCGGGGGAAAACATATTCCCGCCCATTCCAAGGTTGAATCGGGGGCCGGTGTAAACCGCCAGTCCCAAAGCCTCGTCGTAGAGCGGAATGGTGTACTTGAGGTTCAAGGGAATATGCACATAGTTGGCGTGATACGACTTATGGCTGTCAGACAGGCCGAACTGGAAAGCTTTCCCGTAATGGGTGATGTACACTCCGGGCTCCACGGTGAGACCCTCTATGGCCGAGAAATCGTAATCCAGGCTGGCCCCGAAATAGAATCCCGGAATCATGTTCTCGAAACCGAGCCTTTCCATCTTCTCGGCGTCGATGCCTGTCAGGCTGAAGCCTGTGAAACCACCGCCGAAAGACCACCTGCCGTCGATGTCGGCGATCTGGGCAAAGGCTCCGGGGACGTTCAAAAGCATGAACGTCCCGATGAGAGCCACTAATAATCTCTTCATATTCAATCGCTTCTAATAATCTCTTATTTGATCTCAGGGAGACCGAGATCCTTGAAGGTACGAGGGGCGGGCTTCCCGGGCAGATCCTTGTGGGACTTTTGGGTCTTGATCTGCTCAAGGGCGACCTCGATGGCCTTCAGAAGCTGCTCGTCGGTTCCGGCGAATTCCTTGATCGGGTCATTGTCGAGGACGATGTCAGGATCGACTCCGTAGTTCTCGATGATCCATTGTCCTGTCTTGGGATCGAAGCTGGTGGATCCGGGAACCCTCACGTCGGTCCCGTCCATGTAAGGAAGCGAGCCGCCGATGCCGACGATTCCTCCCCATGTCCTGGTTCCGATCACGGTACCGAGATTATTGGCCTTGAAGCCCCAAGGGAAGAGGTCTCCGTCGGAGGCGGAGTACTTGTTGATCAGCAGGACCTTGGGTCCGACATGGGCACCGTCGGGGATGGTGCTGACACGGTCGGAGATACGGCCGGCGTTCAGACGGTAGACGACCCTCTGGAGACGCTCGATGATCATCGGGGAGACGTTTCCGCCGCCGTTCTCGCGGTCGTCGATGATGAGGGCCTCCTTGTCGAGCTGAGGATACCAGTAGCGGACGAACTCGTTGAGTCCCTCGGCTCCCATGTCAGGAATATAGATGTAGCCGACCTTGCCGCCGGACTTCTCCTCGACAGTCTTCAGGTTGTTGGTGACCCACTCGTAGTGCTCGAGAGGATACTCGTCTCCGGTGGGCTTGACGACCACCTTGCGGCCGCCCTCGGCGGGCTTCTTGTTGATGGTCAGCTCGACGAGCTTGTCCGCCTTGCCGATGAGGAGCTTGTAGATGTTGTCAACGTCAGCGAGGGACTTGCCGTCGATGGCTGTGATGTAGTCGCCCTCGGCGATATTCATTCCGGGCTCGGTCAGAGGGCTGCGGAGCTCGGGACGGTAGGTCGCGCCGGCGTAGATATGGTCGATCTTGAAGAAGCCCTTGTCCTTGCTGACCTTGGCCCCGAGAAGACCCATCTGGATGCGCTCCGGCTTGGGATAAGCGCCGGGATTCACATAGGCGTGACCGCTGGCGACCTCGGAGATCATGGCGCCCAGCAGGTAGTTCAGGTCGAGACGATGCTTGACATAAGGAAGGAGAGGCTCGTACTTCGCCTTGACCGCCTTCCAGTCGCGTCCGTGCATGTTCTCGGTGTAGTAGCCGTCCCTGAAAGCTCTCCAGACCTCGTTGTAGATCTGAGGCCACTCCTGGGAGTAGTCGATGGTGGCGTAGGTGTTGTCGGTATCGATGTCCTCACCGCCGCCAACCCTGGCAGCGGGGAAGTTGACCACTGTGGACTTGCCTCTCGAGCTCATCACGGCCTTCTTGTCGCCGAGACGGTAGCTGATCATGCCTTCGGCGCAATCCTCGATCTTGCCGGTGGCGAGGTCATAGGTCTTGACAGCCGACGAGCGTCCCGCGGCCGCTCCGGGCGCGCCGCCAGGGGCGGGGCCGCCGGGACCCATTCCGAATCCGCCTCCGGCGCCGCCGGAGAACCATATCTTCTTGCCGTCACAGTAGAAGGCCCTGCCTCCGCCGAGGGAAAGCTTGACCACCCTGTCGATCAGACCCTCGGGGTCGATCTTGGTCTCGGCCACTTTCTCGGCAGGCTTCGCGCCGGAAGCGCCGGGAGCGCCTGACCTCATTCCGGGACCGCCGGGTCCGCCGAATCCACCGGGAGCACCAGGACCTTCAGGACGTGAGGGAGCGGCGTTCTCCTCCGCCTTGGCGGGAGAGGACTCGCTGTCAGTGGGGAGCAGCGGGGAAGGAGTGTCCTTCGCCAGCATCACCATGTAGGTGCCGGACATGTCGCTGTAGGAATAATCCCACTCGACACGGCTGTAGATAGGACTGAGGTCACGGTCGGCGGTGAATATCAAGTACTTCCCGTCGGCGGAGAACATCGGGGATCCCGAATTGTACCACTTCTCGGTGACCGGATATTCCTTGCCGGTGTTCATGTTGTACACGTAGATCACGTTCATGTCGTTGGTCGCCGGCTTGGTGTAGGCGATCCAGTTTCCGTCAGCGGAATAGGTGGGCCTGACCGCGGTCTCGGGGCAGGTGAATATGGTCTTTACCGTCTTGGTGGCGGGATCAAGCTCGTTCAGCCTGTTCTTGCGGTCGGTGTAGAGGAGGCGCTTGCCGTCGGGACGCCAGATTATGCTGCTGATGTAGGTGTCGTTGTTCTTGGTGGCCTGCTCGGTCTTGGCCGTGGCGGGATCGTAGAGATAGATCTCGCTCTCTCCGGTCTTGTCGCCGATGTAGGCGATCCACTTGCCGTCCGGGCTCCAGGAGGCTCCGCGCTCATTGGCGCCGGGAGTGTTGGTGATGTTCCTGGTTATTCCCTTGCCGACAGGAACGTCGAAGACCTCGCCGCGGACCGTGGTGACAGCCCTCTTCCCGTCAGGGGAGACGGTGATTCCGCCGCCAAATCCGCCGAAACCGCCGCGGCCGCCGCCGGAAACCTTCTTGTACTCGGGACGGGCATAGACAAGGTCGGAGCTAAGGGTGATGTGGATCTGCTCGGCCTTCTTGGTGGTCGGGTCGAGCTTGTAGAGGAAGCCTCCCTTCTCGAAGACAACCAGCTTGCCGTTGGTGCTGGGGAACTTGACATCGAAGTCATCGAAGGTCGTGACCTTGGAAGTCGCCTTGGTCTTAGTGTCATAGACGAAGACATTCATTGTCATGTCACGGTCGGAAACGAAATAGATCTCGTCGCCAACCCACATGGGGAAGATATCCTGGGCGACGTTGTCGGTGATCTTCTCGACCTTCTTGCCGTCATAGATCCAGACCTCGTCGGCCATGCCGCCGCGGTAGTACTTCCAGGTGCGGAACTCCCTCATCACCCGGTTGTAAGCGAGTTTCTTCCCGTCCGGGGAATAGCTGCAGAAACCACCCTCGGGAAGAGGAATCTCCTCAGGCATGCCGCCCTTGACAGAGACCATCCAGAGCTTGCCGGGGAAGCCCTCACCCGTACGGTTGCGGTAGACGATGTACTTCCCGTCGGGGGTCCAGGCCATCACGATGTTGTTCGGGCCCATCCTGTCTCCAAGGTCATCCCTTGAGTTGGTGGAGGTGTAAGTCAGACGCACGGGCTCGCCTCCGGTCGCGGGCATGATGTAAACCTCACGGTTGCCGTCATACTCTCCCGTGAAGGCGATGGTCTTGCCGTCCGGGGAATATTTTGCGAACATCTCGTAGCCGACGTGAGAGGTGAGGCGTCGGGCCTCTCCTCCCGCTAGGGGCGCGGTGAAAAGGTCTCCAGCGTAGGAGAACACGATGTCTGTCCCGTTCGTGGCGGGGAACCTGAGCAGGCGGGCTTCATCGGCCCTTGCCGTCGTGGCAAGTGCCAGGAAACCGAACGCCGCTGCCAGAATGATTGCTTTTCTCATAATCAGTATTTGATATTTATGAATATTTCAGGCGATTTTTCCTGCAAGATAATAAAACTTGCCAAGAATACCTATTTTTCAACGCCGAGCCTTATGATTCATTCTGTTCTACAACGATTAAATAAGAATAAATTCTTACCTTTACAGGAGAAACCTAACAATAATCACTGCTCTTTTGAAAAATGAAAAAAAGTATTCGACTTCTTCCTTATCCTTGCCAGATAATCGGCCTTTGCCTATTATTCGCTGCTTTTCTCGGCCTTTCTGTATCAATATTCGGTACCTTAAAAACAACGCCATCCCCTCGTTGGCTTGATGTGGTCTTGGGGATAATCATGTACCTATCATTCGCGACAGTATTGTTCTCTCAAGAGAAAAACGAGAATGATAAAACCGTCCAGATAAGGAAACGAACTATCGTGACTGTCGCCACTCTATGCTTAGTGGTTGTGCTGCTGGCGCATTTGATCTCTCTATTCCTTTCCCCGGAGGCCTATGACGCTTTCAAATCGTGGCGTCAACAGAATCTGTGGGACGGCAAACTGGTGACCAGATTCGCCATCTTCTATTGGCTGGCATTCAAAATACAAGTCTGGTGCAAGTCCTGAAGCCAGCTATCGGGGCTGGTATGGAAGGTGTTGATTATTAGGTTATAACACAATCAGATGGTGCCGAAATCGGCACCATCTGATTGTATAAAGGCTTTATATTCAAGCACTTCCGTACCAGCGCAAAAGCATGTTTCCCTGCATTATTCCAACCCGCGGGCGCGGAGGAGGGCGCCGGGATCGGGCTGGGCGCCGCGGAAACGCATGTAGAGGACCATCGGCTCCTCGCTTCCGCCCCTCTCAAGGAAGATCTGGCGGAACTTGGAGGCCACTGCCGGATCGTAGAGCCCCTGCTGCTGGAAATACTCGAAGGCGTCTTTGTCCAGGACCTCGGCCCAAAGGTAGCTATAGTACCCGGCACAGTAGCCGCTGTTGAATATATGGTTGAAATAGGTCGTGCGGTAACGAGGAATGATCTCGTCGATCAGGCCCATCTCCTCACAGACCTTCTTCTCGAAAGCGGCCACATTGGCGGCCTGGTCGCCCTCGCTCATCTTGACCAGTTCCTCGAGTGTCAACTCATGCCACTTCATGTCAAGGATGGAGGCGGCGCACAGCTCGGAGGTCATGAAGCCCTGGTTGAACTTCCTGGCGTTGTTGATCTTATCCACCAGATAGCCGGGAATAACCTCCCCGGTCTCATAGTGCTTGGCGTACTCGGCGAGGATCTCCGGCTGGAATGCCCAGTTCTCATTGAACTGGGAGAACGTCTCCACGAAATCCCTCTTGACGCTGGCCCCGCTCACCGACTTGTAAGTGCACTTTGTGAGCAGGCCGTGCAGGCCGTGGCCGAACTCATGGAACACGGTCTCCACCTCGTCCGTGGTGAAGAGTGAAGGCTCGTTCTCGACCGGGACGCCACCCATGTTACCCACATTGACCACGATGGGCCGAACCTCGTTGCCGTCCTTGTCGACGTACTGCTCCCGGAACGTGTTCATCCAGGCTCCGCCCCTCTTGGACGAGCGGGGGAAGTAATCGGTCATGAATATTCCGAGAAGGCTGCCGTCGGCGTCGGTCACCTTGAAAGTCTCGACGGCGGGATTGTAGACGGGAACGCCGGTGAGCGGCTCCACATTGATCCCGTAGATCTTGTGGGCGGCGGCGAATATTCCCTGACGGACATTCTCCATCTTGAAGTAAGGCTTGGTCTGGCTCTCGTCCAGGTCATACTTCCTGGCCCGCACCTTCTCGGCGTAGTAGAACCAGTCCCAGGGCTGGATCTTGGAACCCTTCGGAAGCTTGCCGGCGGCCACATCCTCGTCCATAATCTTCTGCATGTCATAGACTTCCTGCTTCGCCTTGGCGTTCGATGCCTTCTGGATCCTGTCCAGGAACTCATCCACCGTGGCGGGGTTCCCTGCCATCTGGTCGTCCAGCTCGTAGGCGGCGAAAGTGTCGAAACCGAGCATCCTGGCCTTCTCGGCGCGGAGTCTCAGGATCTCAAGGCATAGGGCCTTGTTGTCATTCTCGTTGCCGTTGTTGCCTCTTGAGGAATAGGCCTTGAACATATCCTCCCTGCGGGCCCGGTCCTCACATTTGGTCATCTCGTCGGTGTACGATGAGACCGGGATCCCGAACTTCTCCTTGAACGCGTTGTTCTCAGCGAGCAGGTTCGTCCCGAACTTCTGCTGGGAGGCCGCTATCTTGAGGTTGATCTCCTTAAGGCGCTCCTGCGAGGCCTCGTCGAGATCCACTCCGTTACGGGTGAAACTCTTGTAGAGATTCTTCAGGACCATCTGCTGTTCCCTGGTGAGGGCGCTCTGGTCAGCCTCATAGACGACCTTGACCCTCTCGAAGAACTTCTTGTTCATCGATATGGCGTTCTCGTGGGCGGTCAGAAGCCCGATCGCCTCCTCGGCCACTTTCTCCATCTCCTCGTTCCCCTCGGTCTCCTGGAGATTGAAGAGAACCCCGTTGACCTTGTCAAGAAGCTCGCCGGAAAGCTCGTAAGCCTCGATCGTGTTCTTGAAAGTCGGTGTGGCCGGATTGTCCAGGATGGCCTTCAACTCCTTGTCGTGCCGGGCTATACCCTCCTTGACGGCGGGAATATAGTCGGCCAAGGTTATCTGGTCGAACGGAGGGATGCCATAGGGCGTGTCCCACTCCTGAAAGAAAGGATTCTTTGTCTGGTCGCAAGCTGAAATCATGACGATAGCCCCCAACGCGATTAATGTTTTCTTCATTATGACTTGTTATTGTTTCCGGGATAATATGATGTAAGTGGGGTAATGGTCGCTGTAGCCGTCGATGAACTGGCCGCCGGAGAAGGTGCGCTTCGGCGTCCCGGCGTACTGGCCGCTGTCCTGGATCATGTACGGCATCGTGAATATGTTGCCGTAGAAGCCATCCTCACCGGAGGGGGTTATCACGAGGGAGCCCTTCGGCGCGTCGCACAGGGCCCTGTTCACCTCGATGATGTCGAATATGTTCCACTCTCCCCTGTATTCCTCCGTGCCCAGGCCGGCCTTATGCATCGAGATGAACGGGGAGAAAAAGTCCCTTGGGCCCGTCTCCTCAATGGTCTCCCTGGCGTGGAGATACCTCACCTGGCTCTCGTCGCCGGGATTGTCGTTCATGTCACCCATCACCACGACCTTGATTCCGGGGTACTTCATCATCAGGGCCTCGGCGTCCTTGCGGATGATCTCGCAACTCCTTCCGCGGAGATCCCCGCCCTTGGCGCCAACCCTCGAGGGGGTGTGCGCGACATAGATGGCGAACATCTCACCGTCTATCAGCCCCCGGGCCATCAGGACCTCCCTCGTGCGGAAGGCGTATTGCTCCTCGGGGCTGTACTCAAAGTCGATAACCGACTCGAAATCAAAGGGAATAGGCTTGGCTTCAAGAAGTGTGAACCTGTCGGGGCGGTAGAGCATGGCCACGTCGATGCCCCTCCTGTCAGGTCCCTCGAAATGAATGAAACTGAACTTGGCGGAGGCGATCTCAGGCCTGGCCACCAGGTCCTCCAGCACCCTGTCGTTCTCGACTTCCGCGAGCCCGAGCACAGTGTGCCAGACCTTGTTCCGCTCCTTCATGTCCCGGATCACGGTGGCGATGTTGGAGAGTTTGCTCTCGTACTTGTCCTGAGTCCAGGAATATCTCCCCTCGGGCAGGTAGTCGTTGTCGTTCTTACCCTCGTCGTGGGCCGTGTCGAAAAGGTTCTCGACATTGTAGAACCCGATCACATGGTCCTTTTTCCTTCCCTCGACGGGAAGCGAGGCGCTCCCGAGGAAAAGGAGAAGCAAGAGGACGGGAACCGCTCTATTCCGCATATTCATTTTACTGTCAATTATTCCACCACCAGGCCACGTCCGCCGGGGACTCGGCCTCAACCACGTCCTGGATCTCTTTCGGGAGGTTGACGAAGAAGTCCACCCCCACTTTCTTCTCAAGGTCGTCAACGCTCATGGTCATCTGCTTGGTGACACTGGTGGCGTTGTTCGCCTTATGGTCCATCCAGACCGCCAGGGCCATGTACCCCGAGGTCCCTGTGGTCTTGTCTTTCGCGAGCCTGAGGAGGGCCTTGTAATACCCCACCGGGACTTTGACTTTCTTGTTCTCGTTATCGTAGGAGAACAGCTCGCTCCCCTCGGTGACGCATCCGGTCACGACATAAAGGGTGTCAGTGGCGCTGTTCTCGGCCCAGGTCCTGACCTTCCGCTCGAGGACCTCCCATGCGTTGGCGTTGAGCGAGTTAAGCTGAGGAGTCATGTTGGTGGAGAAGAAGGTCTCGATGTTGACCCTCATATCCTTACGGTCGGCCTGGGGAAGCTGATGCCCGCGGTCGAAAGAGCCCCCGTTACCGTTCTGGTAACTATTTGTGAGCAAAGGCTGTTTCTCTCTGGCGATCAGCGGGTCGAGAGGGAAGGCGCTCGGAGTCTTATCCCCGCCGATGGTGCGACCGCCGGAGCCGCTGTTGCCCTTGCAAAGAGGGTAGGCAACCCAATGTGAAACCATGGCGTCATAGTCCCAATAGGCCGAGTAACTCCTCTGCTTGCCGTCCGGGAAGAAGTGGGTGAGAAGATCCATGCCGTCCCCGGCGTCAGTGGCGGGAAGTTCCATCCACTTGACGGACGCGGCGGCCTCCTTGCGGCCCATCTTGTACTCGCCTTTCTCGTGGGAGACATAGTAGGCGGGGGTTGTGCCGCCGGCCTCGACCACTCCGTTATGCTCGCTTCTAAGCGACATGAAAGTGACCTTGTCCCCGACATTCAGGCCCAGGGAAGAGAAACTCTGGTCGTTGGAGGCGACCTTCTTCGACGTCAAGCCATAGACATACAGGTAAGAGGAGTTATCGACAATATAGAAATTGCCGTAAGAAGGGTTGGCGATCCCCACTATCTCGCCGGTGATCTTGTACCAGGTCGAATTGTCCACCTTCTTGGAATAGAACTCGTTGATGGTGACAGCGGCCTCGGCGCCCTTCTGCTGAGTGATGGTGATCTTGCCGCTGGCCCCGGAGGCGCTTATTGTCACCTCCGCGGAGCGCTGGTCCTCCTTGTTCTCATCGACCGATATGGTCATGGTCTGGTAAGATGACCCTCCTTGCCCGCTGGGCGGACTGACCTTCACCCAACTCTGGGTCGGGCTGGCCACCCAATCGACCGTGGCGACAAAAGAGACCGTCTGGCTTCCGCCGGAGCTCTGGAAATTAAGGGAGCCCTGCTCGATGATGACAGAAGGCTGCACCGGCGGCGTCTGCCGCTCTTGCTCTTTTTCCCCGCAGGCCGAGACCAGAACGGCGGCTAGCGAGGGCAACATGATTCTTTGGAGATGTGTCAGTCGCATGATCGTGTTTTTATCAATATTGAGTCGCGTGAACATCACAAGATAGTAAGAAAAAACTCTTTATCAAAAGTCCAGCTCGAGTTCAACGGGGCAATGGTCGGAGCCGAAGATCTCGTTGTGGATGTCGGTTCCGGCGACCTTGTCACGGAGGTCTTCAGAGACCAGGAAATAGTCGATGCGCCAGCCGGCGTTGTTGGCCCTGGCGTTGAACCGGTACGACCACCAGGAGTATTTCACCTCTTCCGGGTGCGCCTCCCGCCAGGTGTCAGCGAAACCGGACCGGAGCAGGACGGAGAACTTCTCCCTCTCCTCGTCGGTGAAACCCGCGTTGCGGCGGTTGGCCTTCGGGTTCTTGATGTCTATCTCCTCATGCGCCACGTTCAGGTCGCCGCAGACCACCACCCCCTTGCGGGACTTCAGTCCGAGCAGATATTCCCTGAACGCGTCTTCCCAGGTCATCCTGTAGTCGAGCCTTCGGAGGCCGTCCTGGGAGTTCGGGGTATAGACGCAGACGAGGAAGAACTCGGGCATCTCGAGGGTGATCACGCGCCCTTCCGTGTCGTGCTCCGGGATCCCGATCCCGTAAGTGACCGACAACGGTTGATGTCTTGAATATATCGCCGTCCCGGAATAGCCTTTTTTCTCGGCCGAGTTCCAGTAGGAGGTGTAGCCCAGGTATTCCAGATCGAGCTGGCCGGGTTGCAGTTTGGTCTCCTGCAGGCAGAAGAAATCGGCGTCCAAGGCCGAGAACGCCTTGTCGAACTCGCCCTTGCCAGCGCAGGCCCTCAGGCCGTTCACATTCCAACTGACAAATCTCATTTTCTTGTCTATCAATTATTTCTTAATCTCAATCTCTTTTGTCAAAGTCTCGCTCGAGGCGTCCCAAGAGTCGAACGCGGTGAGTGAGACAACGCACTTCCCGGGGAAATCCTCCAGAGGAATCTCGATTTCCCACGAGGACTTCATCATCGAGGGGGAAGGATATTTGTAAAAGTCCGCCAGGATCCTCTTTGTGGCGATAACCTCCCCGCCCGAGGACAACTCGACCACATAATGATGGACGAACTCGTCATCGCTCCCGGAGGTGAAACCGACGTTGATCCATCGGGGAAGCCCCTTCCTCTTGTAGGCCGGGGGCACCTCGCGGGCAACGTCAAGAGTGGAGATTGAAGGAGCCTCGTTAGCCTCCTGGCGGCGAGGGAATGAATATCCCTCCAGATGCGTCTTGTCCTTGGAAGGGCGAGGCATGAACAAGGGGTCGCCGATGACGGCATCATTGTAGAAATCCATCCTGAACACCCTCATGTTACCGTTCGAGTCGAACTGGACTAGATTCCCTTGCGAGAACTCGTCCTTGTCTTTCATCGTGGTCTGTCCGGCCATGTCCTCATAACGCCCCGCCTCCAGGGCCATATACCTGACCGAGCCGCACCCGAGGGCGGTGAAATCACCCTGCCAGACGCTCCTGGGATCGTTCAGCGGGAAGTGGAGATGGCCTCCGAAAGCCACGACTTGGGGATACTTCGAGAGAATCTCCGGGAGTTCCCTCGAGGCCCAATAGCCCGGAAGATAAGACTTCCAGATCCCGTCGGCCTCACCGAGAAGGCTTCCATAGACAGTGTCATAAAGCATCGGGTGAGTGATGACTATGACGTACCTCGATGGGTGCTTGGAGGTTATCTCAGACAGCTTGCCGTCCAGCCATTCCAGGGCCTCGGGGCTGTAGGTGACAGGGCTGGTCCCGACCGGGGTGACAGACAGGACGTCATATTTCCCAACGACGCAATGGCGGCACTCCAGACCCTCCAGGGCCTCCTTGTCGACATCTGTCAGGAAATAATTGTCTCCCAGGGCTTTAATGATGTACTCGGCGTCGGAGACCATTGTCTCTTTCCAGCGATAATCCGGCACGTCGTGGTTGCCGACAGTGTAGATCAGGGGAGTCTTGGCCGGGTCAAAGACAGACTCGTAAACCCGTTTGAACTCCGCGATGAAACCCTCGTCGGGATAATCGATAAGGTCTCCGGCGACCAGCACCCCGTCCAGGCCGTCGGGGTCGTTCTCACCGGCCTTGGCGGAAAGCTGATTAAGGGCGCTTTCCCATTTGGCGGAAGTGGCCGGGAGAGCGGTGTTGATGTGGACATCGCTCACCACCCCCAGCGAAAGGACCACTTTCGACTCGTCAAAGGCCGTGGGAGCGACAGTCTTTCCGCAGGAGGCCGCCAGAAAAGCGGCGGCCAGGATAATGAATATAACGTGTTTTCTCATATCGGTCGGTTGGGGTTTACTCAATGAAAAGGAAGGTCACGGAGTGGGCGGGGATCTCGACAGCGCCGTCTTTAACGGGGACAACCGTGTCGAAAGGCTTGACGCTCTCGTCGCCTATGTCGTTGTAGTCCAGCGCCGAATCCCCACAGAGGACACGAGCGGTCACCTTCTTGGGTGTCTTGACCCCCATGCCCTTGAAATCGATCTCGAGCCGCTCGGCTTTCTCGGGATGTTTGTTGGTCACGGCGCAGACGAACTTCTTTCCCGCGGCGTCTGAAGTCAGGAGAACGTCCAGAACCCCTGTCGACTTATCCCCCGACGAAAGCGTCTCGACCGAGTTGTCCGTCGGGACCACATACGGGAGCAAGTCGTTGGAATACATCTTCATGGCATAGAACGAAGTCCTCCGGACTATTCCTTCGGGGTGGACGAATATCGGTCCCCTGGTGTTGGCGACCGGGGATATGCAGGCGATCTCAACCTTGTCGGCGTGGCGCAGGCAAGTGTTAAGGAAGCAAGCCGAGAACACGGCGTCCGCCATTGTGTAACTCGAGGCGATGTCGTTCTCGCGGCGGGCCTGATAGTCATATCCCGCCCTCAGGTTACCTATTCCCGGATGATACCAGCCCCTGAGGTTCCACTCGTCGAACGCGATCTTTATCCTGTCATCCACCCCGGCCTCCTTGAGGATGTCAATGGTATTGCTGATACTTTCCTCCGGTCCGTCGGTCCTCATCACACACTGGAGGTAAGTGCCGGGATCCTTGCTGATGTCATGAGGTACCCAATATCCGTGAATGGACACATAATCAAGAAGATAGCCTGCCTTTTTCAGCAATGGGTGAGTCCAGTACCTCTCGGGCAGGGCGGCGGCGAAGAGCTTGAGATCCTTGTCCACACTCAGCATCAGCTTGGCGCTCTCCGTCACAAGAGGGGCCCACTCCTCCGGACTCTTCTCGCCCAACTCGTGCATTCCCCAGTTCTCGTTGCCGATGCTCCAGTACTTGACGTTGAATGGCTCGGGGGAGCCGTTGGAGGCCCTTTGGCGTGCGAACTTGCCCACTGTCAGGTTGCAATATTCCACCCAGTCGCTCATCTCCTCCATTGTCCCGGTGCCGGCGTTCGTGCAGATGTACGGCTCGCAACCGACCTTTCGGCACCATTTCACGAACTCGTCCGTGCCGAAGGTGTTAGGATCCTCGACCTGCCATGCCTTGTCCCAGACACTCTGGCGGTCAGGGCCCACGGCGTCTTTCCAATGATACCCGGACACGAAGCATCCGCCCGGCCAGCGGACGATCGGAACCTTGAGTTCCCTCACGGCCTCAATGACATCCTTCCGGAAACCATCCTCGTCGGAAAGCGGGCTGCCGGGGCAGAACACCCCGCCATAGACTTGATTGTCGAAATGCTCCAGGAAGGCGCCGAATATCATGGGGTTGTATTCCATCCTCCCGGCGCCTGGCTTGACCGACATGCTGTTCTGGGAGAATAACGGGAAACAAGATAGAAACGCGAGAAGCGCGATGAGAGTCCGTCTTTTCATATTCAATCGGTTATCAAGTAAAGCAAAGTTAATCATATTATTCGTCAAAAATCGTACATTTGTGAAGCTAGCGTTGAATTACGATGAAAAAATTGATTTCCCTCTTCCTGATGGCCGCGATCGGCCTCCAGATGGCCGCCCAGACCCCAGCGGACGACAAGTATGTCTACACCGAAGCCTCCGACCTGACCCTTGTCGGCAAACTCATGGACACCCCTAACCCCTACCACAGGGTCGACACCGTGAGGTTCAAGGGGTTCACCAAGGGCGAGAACACCCAGGTGAGGCAGTCCTCCGGCATCTCGGTGGCTTTCAAGACCGATTCCCCGTCCGTCTCCGTCATCACCGAATACGGCGAGGTGGGCTGGCCCTCCAACACCAGCGGCTTCTCCGCCAGGGGATATGACCTCTACATCAAGAAGGACGGCAAATGGCTCTGGGCCGCGGCGAGAGTGCCTGGCGACAAGACTCTCGGCAATCCCATAACCCTCGTCGACAGACTGGACGGCTCCGTCAAGGAATTCCTGATGTACCTCCCGATACTCAGTGAGGAATATTCAGTGAAGATCGGAGTGGAGAAGGGCCATTCGCTGGAGGCTCTTCCCAATCCTTTCCGCCACAGGATCGGCATCTTCGGGTCGAGCTTCACACACGGGATCTCGACCAGCCGGGCCGGAATGACTTATCCCGCCGTTTTCACCAGGGACACCGGCCTCCAGCTCCTCAGCCTCGGGTGCAGCGGCAACAGCAAGCTTCAGAGTTATTTCGCCGACGTCCTCGCCGCCGCCGATGTTGACGCTTTCATATTCGACTCATTCTCAAATCCTTCCCCCGAGCAGATCAAGGAAAGGCTCTTCCCCTTCATCGAGAAGGTCCAGGCCGCCCACCCCGGCAAGCCGCTGATTTTCCAGCGCACCATCTACAGGGAGAACCGTAATTTCAACACAGGGACCGAGGAATATGAGGCGAACAGGATCGCCCTCACCGACAGCCTGATGAAGGTGGCCTGCAAGAAGTACAAGGATGTCTATTACATCTATCCGAACGCCACAGCCAAGGACCACGAGACCACGCAGGACGGCACCCACCCCTCCGACCGCGGCTACCAGCTCTGGGCCCAGTCGATCGAGAAACCCGTTAAGAAAATCCTGAAGAAATACGGAATAAAATAATGAGAAGAATAGTTTTAGCCTTCCTGCTGGCCGTCCTGGCCCCGTGGGTGTCGGCCCAGAACAAGACAAGCTATGTCGACCCCTTCATCGGGACCGACGGCATGGGACACACCTTCCCGGGAGCCTGCGTGCCTTTCGGCGGAGTCCAGCTCAGCCCGGACACCGACTCGATCCCGCACAACATTCTAGGGAAATACCAGCCGATGGTCTATGAGACCTGCGCCGGCTACCGTTACACCGATCCCACCATCGTCGGGTTCAGCCACACCCATTTCAGCGGCACAGGCCACTCAGACCTGGGGGATATTCTCATAATGCCTACCACCGGTCCCTTGAAGCTTAATCCCGGCACGGCGGACAACCCGGACAGCGGATTCCGCAGCAGGTACAGCCACGACAGCGAGAAAGCCCGGCCCGGATGCTACGAGGTTCTCCTCGCCGACTACGGGATCAAGGCTCGCCTCACCGCCACGGAGAGGGTCGGGGTGCATGAGTACACCTTCCCCGGCGACGGGAACATCATCCTCGACCTTATTCACGGCATCTACGACTACGACGGCAAGACCCTCTGGGCCGAGGTTCAAGTGATTGACGACACCCACGTGGTGGGCTACCGAATCACAAACGGCTGGGCCAGAACCAATTACACCTATTTCGCGATTGAGTTCTCACAGCCGGTTCGCGAATATGGCTACACGGACCGCCAGAGGATCGACTACAAGGGCGGCTGGTCCAAGTTCGACACAAGCAGGAATTTCGCGGCCATGGCAGGTCGCAAACTTGTCGCCTGGTTCAGATTCGACACCTCGACGGATCCCAAACTCACCGTCAAGGTCGCCCTGTCCTCAACCGGAACGACCGGGGCGCTCAAGAACCTGAAGGCAGAGGCCGGGGGAAAAACCTTCGACCAGATAGCGGCCGCAGCTGAGAAGTCCTGGGAGAAAGAGCTCTCGCAGATGGAGGTGGAAGGCACAGACGCTGAGAAAAAGATGTTCTACACCTCCCTCTACCACACGATGATCAACCCTTCGGTCTACATGGACGTGGACGGGGCCTACAGGGGATTGGACCACGAGATCCACTATGCCAAGGGCTTCACGAACTACACGGTGTTCTCCCTTTGGGACACCTACAGGGCCGAACACCCCTTCCTGGCCTTATTCAAGCCCGACAGGGACCGCGACATGGTGGAATCCATGCTGGCCCATTTCGACCAGAATGTCCTTCACATGCTTCCGGTCTGGAGCCATATGGCCAACGAGAACTGGTGCATGAGCGGTTACCACGCCGTGCCGGTGCTGGCGGACGCCATCGCCAAGGGCCTGGATGTTGACAAGAAGAGGGCCCTGGAGGCCATGGTCACGACCTCAAGGCAGGCTTGGTACTGCGGCCTTGGCGACTACATGAGGCTCGGCTACGTGCCTTACGACCACATCTCGACCGCCGCCAGCAACACTCTTGAATATTCCTACGACGACTGGACGATCTGGAACACAGCGCGCCTTGCCGGAAACGAGGCCGTGGCCAAGGAATACGCCCCCAGGGCGCTGTATTACCGTAATGTCTTTGACACCGACCTCGGCTTCTGCCGCCCTAAATACACCGACGGCACCTTCAAGAAGGACTTCGACATCATGCAGACGGTGGGCGAGGGCTTCATAGAGGGTAACTCGTTGAATTTCACCTTCCACGCCCCTCAGGACGTGTACGGGGTGATGGCCCTGATGGGCGGTGAGAGGAAGTTCATCGCCGGCCTTGACGAGTTGTTCTACAACGACCTTCCCGAATACGCCTACGCCGACAACGAGGACATCACCAAGGACTGCCTGATCGGGGGATATGTCCACGGTAACGAGCCCAGCCATCATATTCCCTATCTCTACGCCTGGACCTCCCAGCCTTGGAAGACCCAGTACTGGATGAGGGAGATCATCAACCGGATGTACAAGCCTGAGATCCGGGGCCTCGGCGGCAATGACGACTGCGGCCAGATGAGCGCGTGGTACATCTTCGGAGTCCTCGGTTTCTACCCGGTCTGCCCCGGAAGCGACCAGTACGTCTTCGGAGCCCCCTTCCTCAAGGAGGTCTCGATTAACCTTCCAAACGGGAAGTCATTGACAATCAAGGCTCCCAAGGTGAGCGACAAGAACCGTTATGTCAAGAGGGTCATGTTGAACGGCAAGGAGTACACCAAGCTCTACATCACTCACGGCGACCTCCTCGAGGGCGGAACCCTGGAGTTCGAGATGGCCTCAAAACCCAACAAGTCCCGCGGCTTGAAACCCGCCGACAAGCCGTATTCGATGACCGGAAAATAGTTTCGGGAATATGGAAAGACGAGATTTCATCCGCAAATCCGGCATCACGGGCCTGGCGGGCCTGGGCGCCGCGTCTTTGGCTCTGCAGTCCTTCTCCCCCGCCGGGGAGAGTCCGGACTCCAGGCTGAATGTCAAGGACTTCGGGGCGAAAGGGGACGGCAAGACCTCCGACACGAAAGCCATCCAGGAAGCCCTGGACGCCGCCGGTAAGATAAACGGCACAGTCTGGTTCCCTTCCGGAGTCTATCGCTGCCACGACTTGAAGGTTCCTCCTTATGTCACTTTGCTGGGCGACCCTGTCTGGATCTACCGGTGCGAGAACCGGGGTGCCGTGCTGGAACTTGACAGCAAGGACGCCGAATGCCTGCTCGACATCACCGGGGCCTATGCCGTCCGGGTCCGGGGCATGGTTTTGAACGGGGACCGTTCGGCGAAAAAGGCCATCCACGGGATATATATGAACAACAAGGAGGCCTGGAGCCCCAAAGAGGACACCATAGTCATAGACGACACGAAGGTGATGAATTTCTCCGGCCACGGCGTGTTCCTTAAACGTATCTGGTTGTTCATAGTCCGGCACAGCCATTTCATGAGCAACAAGGGCGACGGTTTCAGGATCCTCGGCTGGGACGGTTTCGTCACAGACAACCAGTTCTCCGGTAACGGGGGCAACGGGTTCGGCTGCGATGACTGCGGAGCGACCGTCATGTTCACGGCCAACCGGGTGGAATGGAACGGCGGATACGGGTTGTACATCAACAACGGGGACGACTGGAGCGTGACCGGCAACTCTTTCGACCGCAACTTCGGGGCCGGGCTTTATGTCCACAAGGCGAGCGCTATCGCGGTGACTGGCAATGTGTTCCGCCGCTGCGGGAAGGATTCTGCCCAACTCAGTCCCGGGGAGAGGTCGTGCCAGGTCAAACTGGAGGAGTCCGAGGGGATAGCCTTCACCGGGAACTCTTGCCTGGCCGGTCAGGACGATGGCGGCGCCGGGCTGTTCACGCCCCAGGTGGGGTTCATTCTCAAGAGTCTCTCCCACAGTGTCATCTCCGGGAACGCCCTGTGGAACGGCTACATGGAGGAGATGGTCGTGGACCTGGGCGGTCACGGCCAGGAATTCATATTCAAGGACAATGTCGGCCGCGCCAAGAAGGCCTGATCAAGAAGGCCTGATCAGTGGACAAAAGTCCTTATTTCCGTCTCCGGAAGACGGACAAGCGTGGCTAGTTGTCGGAAAGTCAGTTTGAACTGGCTTCGCAACTGTTGAGCAAGCGTTATTCTTTCTCTTGGATCAAGTTTCCGAGGATCCCTTGTGTCGAACAATCGTTTGCATAGGTCCCCGCAGGTTTTCCTTGCTTCAATATCCTCCATCATCACGCCTCTTTCATCAGCCATCCTTGCAAGCATTATATCCTCTCTGCTTTTGGGACTTGAAAAATACACTCGGAAACGGTTGAATGTCACGTATATAGACTCAAAACGCCTTATGTCCACATAATTGGCTGGAAGAATATAGCCGTTGCAGACAAGCCATTCATCCGGAACTGACAGACTCCTTGTATGAAGCAAGGCTCTTTTGATCCGTACCCCTAATGAACCGATGGGTATTGGCTGATGTATCTTCCCTTCTTCATCAAATAACCAAACGGGAGTATAATAACCTTTTCTGAAATACAAGGATCCAGTTCCCCAAGGATAATCATAAGGCATTACCGGTTTGCCATCTTTCGTTGCCTGTATTATTGTGTAGACGGCCACATTACGCAAATAATCAAGGTCTTCCCCTATGGGATATAACTCACAACGCAGAACAAGATCAGCACCTCCTTTCCTCGTGGCGGCCGCATAATGGACATATAGTGATTCAAACAGGACTTTGAATCGGGAGCTTTCCTCCTTAGTCCCCCATAGCAGAATATGGGGATGGCTGTCTTCTATGGAGAAAGAAACAACTGTCGCTTCGGTATTGGCGGCACAGACACCTATAAGGTTGAACGCGGCAAAATAGTCAACTTCGCCAATAATGAAGTTTCGGGCATCCGCGCCTTTTGCGCAAACGTGGAAATAATCTTTATTCATCGCGATAATCTCACGCCTCATTCACCCATCATCAACGCGATGACTTCGGATGGTTCGCACGGCAATAAAGTTGGTGATTATTCGGGAGCAATGCAAGAAAAACAGCATTAAATATCTTGCGAACGATTCGGCCGTCAAACTGCCGCACATTAATATGCCTCACAACATGTTGCAGGACTTCCCGCTGTGATCCTAAGCCCGAAATCGGCCTCTGGAGCACAACAAGGCCTCAGCAGATACAGATATTAACTATTTCCGTGCGGCTGTTTGGCAGGAATCATTATCTTTGTTCAGAAACAAGTCATAACGAGGTATGAATTACTTATATAAAGCAGTTCTGGTTCTGTCATTGTCCTTTTCATTCGTATTGTCCTTCGCCGGGAGGCATAACCTCCCAGAAACCGTGGCCGCCCGTGGCCACGTGAACGGGGGGACCGCCGACGTGGTCGGTGGTGGGACGAGGGCCGTCAGGCCCGAAGGTTTCTGGGAGGTTATGCCTCCCGGCAAACCAAAGCTCATTGATGATGTTAATGTGTTCGTGGGGACGGACGGGTTCGGGAACGTGTATCCGGGCGCGCAGCTGCCTTACGGAGGCATCCAGATCAGCCCGGACTGTGACGATCATGACTACGACTGCGCCGCCGGGTACAAATATTCAAAACCCACAGTCCAAGGCTTCAGCCTCACCCACCTGAGCGGCACCGGCATCCCGGATCTCGGTGATTTCCTGTTCCTTCCGGGCGTGGGCGAGAAGATGGGACCCTCCGCCCTGGACCACGATAAGGAGAGCGCCCATCCCGGTTATTACGGATTAACCCTGGACAGCGGCGTGAAGGCCGAGATGACCGCCGCCTTGAGGTCCGGAATATTCAAATTCACCTATCCGGAAAAAGAAGGCGCGTTCGTGAAGATCGACCTCGACCACACTCTCTACTGGAGTTGCGAGTGGTCCGATGTCCGCCTGCTTGACGAACACACCGTGATCGGAAGCAAACTGGTCGCCGGCTGGAACCCCAGCCGCCACGTCTATTTCGCGGCCCGTTTCTCCGAGCCGATCAAGGACTTCACCATCCTCCAGGACGGCCAGCCCGTGATCTACAACACCAAGCGTTTCCGCAGTTCCCTTGAGGCCTGGGGGCGAAAGCTCCAAGTCATCGTCCGTTTCGGCGGCCCTTCGACAGGCTCAGGGACCGGAATAGCAAGATCAGGGGCCGGTGTTTCAGGTACGGTTGGTGAGCCTGTCGAACCACCGTTCAAATTACAGGTCAAAGTCGCGGTGTCGGGCGTCGGGACAGACGGGGCCCTGCTGAACCTTAAGGAATTGGACGGCAAGGACTTCGACACAGTGCTGGCGGAGGCAGGGAACACCTGGGAAAAGGCTCTGGGGACATATTCATTGGCCTCTGACGACAAGGTTCTGAGGGAGACATTCTACACCAGCGTCTACCGCACAATGCTCAACCCCTTCGTCTTCCAGGACGCCGACGGGCGCTTCCGCGGGCATGACGGCACCATAGAGAAGGCCGAGGACTTCACCAACGTGACCACCTTCTCCTTCTGGGACACCTTCCGGGCGTTCGAGCCGCTGATGAACCTCGTCAACAAGCCCCTGCAGGCCGACATCGCCAACTCGATGCTCGCCCATTTCGACAAGAGCGCCGAGCGCATGCTTCCCTACTGGTCGTTCTACGGCGGCGAGACCTGGTGCATGATCGGCTACCACTCCTGTTCGATCCTCGCCGACATGATTCTCAAGGACGTGCCAGGCTTCGATTACGAGCGGGCCTTCCAGGCCATGAAGACCACCGCCACCAATCCCCACTACGACTGTATTCCTGAATACACAACCCTGGGTCACGTCCCCTTCGACCTCGAGAAGGAGAGCGTCTCCAAGACCCTTGAATACGCCTACGACGACTGGTGCATAGCCCAGGTGGCCAGGAAACTCGGACATCAGGAGGACTATGAGTTCTTCCTTGGCCGGTCGATGAACTACAAGAATCTCGTGGATCCGGAGACAGGGTACATGCGAGGGAAGGACTCCAAGGGCGCCTGGCGCGACCCCTTCGCCCCCATAGCCTACCAAGGCCCCGGCTCCGTGAACGGCTGGGGCGACATCACGGAAGGATTCACGATGCAGTACACATGGAGCGTGTTCCACGACTTTGACGGATATGTACAACTGGCTGGAAGAGAAAGGCTTAAGAATTATCTTGACGAGCTCTTCACCATTGAGCTCCCCGAGGACATCCCCGGTGCCCATGACATCTGGGGCAGGGTCGGGGGCTATTGGCACGGCAACGAGCCATGCCACCATGTGGCCTATCTTTACGACTATTTCGGAGAGCCCTGGAACTGCCAGAAGTGGGTCAGATATGTGGCCAAGAACTATTACGGCAACAAACCCGACTCCCTCAGCGGCAACGACGACTGCGGGCAGATGAGCGCCTGGTACCTGTTCAACTGCCTGGGATTCTATCCTTTCTGCCCCGGGGCGGACTGGTATTACGTCGGGTCTCCCTGCGTCCCGGGGATGACCATGACCCTCTCAAACGGCAAGAGGATCGAGATGACCACCAAGGGCTGGAGCGAGGACGCCGTCTATGTCAAGGCAGCCTGGCTAAACGGCAAGCGCCTTGAGAAACCTGTCATCAACTATGACGACATCAAGGACGGGGCAACCCTCCATTTCGAGATGTCCCGCAAGCCGGTCAAGGGCGCATTTTAATAAGAGTTGTCCCGACCCTGTTTGTGTTTTTATAATTGTTTAGTATATTTGTACGATATTCGGCTTAAAAGAGTCGGTTTTAAGGTTTTAAGTTATGATTTTTTAACAAAAAAGGAAAAAGATTTCAAAATTTTAGTCTAACAAGCCATTTGGTGAATTATTTTCATGTATCCAATATTTATCTAAAAATCATTCTGTTTATGAGTAAACGTTTCATTACGGCTATGCTTGCTATCCTGTTCATCGGGGTGCAGGCATTCGCCCAGAGCGCTGTCAACGGAAAGGTGACAGACGCCTCTGGAGAACCTCTCGTCGGAGTGAATGTCCTCGTCAAGGGCACCACTAACGGCACAATGACGGACCTCGACGGAAACTGGAACCTGAACAACATCAGGCAGGGGGCCGTCCTGGTCTTCTCAAGCATCGGTTTCGCCTCGCAGGAGGTCACCGTCGGCTCTCAGAGGACTATCAACGTCCAGCTGAAAGACGACTCCGCCTTCCTCGACGAGGTTGTCGTGGTCGGTTATGGCACGGCCCGCAAGAAGGACGTCTCCGGAGCGATCGCCAGCGTTAACTATGGCAACGACAAGAATGTCGCTTCCCTGCCTAACCCTAACGCCCTCGCCGCCCTGTCCAGCAAGGTCGCTGGTTTGAGCTACGCTCCTACCACCAGCGCCGCCGGTGACAACACCTCGACTATGACCATCCGCGGTAAGAACGCCATCCCTACCGGAGGTTCGATGTCCGCTTCCGCGCAGAGCGTCAACCAGCCTCTGCTCGTCATCGACGGTGTCCTCTCCTACGGCTCGATCAACTCGATCAACACCGCCGACATCGAGAGCATCGACGTCTTGAAGGACGCCTCAGCCGCCGCCATCTACGGATCCCGCGCCGCTAACGGTGTCATCATCATCACCACCAAGAAGGGTACCGCTTCCGCCCCCGTCGTGAACTTCAACGGCAGCGTCAGCATATCCGACTGGACCCGCATGCCCAAGATGGTTTCCGACAAGGAGACCTTCCTGAAGAACCGCTTCTACAGCAAGAAGGGCGCCGGTGACACTTATTTCAAGGACAAGACTTGGAGCTATTCAAGCCTGGACGCCGCCGCCAACGACAACCTCCTCTCCGCTCGTGAGCTCGAGGCCTGGAACGACGGCCAGTGGGTCAACTGGATCGACGAGATCTCCCGCAAGGGTGTCGGCCAGAAGTACGACCTGTCCGTGAGCGGACGCAACGACCGCGTCAACTACTACGTCTCCGGCGACTACACCCGCCAGCAGGGTATCCGCAAGGGTGACGACTACGAGAAGGCCGGCGCCATGGGTAAGATTGACTTCAACATCACCGACTGGCTCACCGTCGGCGCGAAGGCCAACTTCCTCGCCTCCAACAGCTGGGGCCAGAGCGCCAACATCCGCTATGCGATGTGGTACACCCCCCTCTCCTATGTCTACGCCCGCCAGGAGGGCTTCGAGAACTGGTACAACAGCGTTCCTGACAACAACACCGCCAGCCCTTATATCGGTACCGGAAAGGACGACTCCTACGCCTACACCGACCGTCAGAGCAAGAGCATGAACCTCAACGGTGTCGCCTATGCCCAGATCGATGTCCCGTTCATCCCCGGCCTTAGCTACAAGGTCACCTTCCAGGGACAGCGCAACGCCGGCTACACCGATGTGTTCAACAACGCCGAGATGTCCGTCAACACTGAGGATATCACCCAGATGCAGAATCCCGGCCAGTTCTCAGGCAACGTCACAGGTAGCATCGCCTCCTCCAACTACGCCGCCTGGAACATCGACCAGATCGTCACCTACACCAAGGACATCGCCCTCCATCACTTCGATGTGACCGCCGGTTACACACGTGAGGCCACCAACAGCAACTCGATGGGATCCTACTTCACCGGTTATCCCACTCCCACCACCCTGGGTGTTTACAACATCGAGGCCGCCAACTCCGTGACTGACACCTACCGCAACCGCGTCCAGACCCAGTCCGTGGGTTATCTCGCCCGCGTCAACTACAACTGGGCCAACAAGTACTACCTCACCGGCAACTTCCGTCGTGACGGTTACTCCGCCTTCGCCATCGGCCACAAGTGGGGCAACTTCTACGGCGCGTCCGCCGCTTGGGTCGTCTCCAACGAGGACTTCATGAAGGGCGGCTTGTTCGACTTCCTGAAGGTCCGTCTCTCTTGGGGTCAGAACGGTTCCCGCAACATCTCCGCGGGTGCCACCCAGGCCACTGTCGGCAAGTCCACCGGAAACAGTGGAGCCAACACCATGACCTGGCTGGGTGACGTGAGCACCCTCGGTATGGCTCTTAACAACCTGCCTAACAGGAACCTGACCTGGGCCACCGTCGAGAAGATGAACCTCGGTATCGACTACTCACTTATCGACAACAGTGTAAACGGTAGCATCGACGCCTATGTCGGCCGCACCAAGGACATGCTCGTCGCCCGTTCCGCTCCCTACATCTCCGGTTTCACCGATGTCAATGACAACGTCGGTCTCGTGACCAACAAGGGTATCGAGATCACCCTCAACACCGTGAACATCAACGGCAACGGCGCTGACACCTTCCGTTGGGAGAGCAACTTCATCTTCGACATGAACCGCAACAAACTCGTCTCCCTCTTCGGTCCCGACTATGAGGGCAACGAGGCTGACGACGTCGCGAACGCCGTCTCTTACGGACGTGAGGCCAACTACGCCCTCATGGTGGGCAGGCCTATCGGAGCCGCTTACGATGTCAAGCTCCTTGGCATCTTCCAGAACCAGGCTGAGATCGACGCCCATGGTGTCCAGCCCGACGCCAAGCCCGGCGACCTCAAGTTCGAGGACTACAACGGTGACGGCAAGATCGACCAGAACGACCGCCAGTACATCGGTTCCCCGGATCCTCTCTTCACCCTGAACTTCGCCAACACCCTGGCTTGGAAGAACTTCAGCCTGTACTTCAACTTCCGTTGGGGCCAGGGCGACAAGACCCACTTCATCTGGCTCGATCCTTACGCCTTCAATCCTAACATGGGTTCAGGCGCCCAGCTCGCCCGCGTGAAGCCTTGGACTGAGGAGAATCCTTCCCAGACCTTCGCCAGGTACGGGTACACCAACACTCTTGAGTACCAGTACTGGAACAGCCGCTCTTATCTGAAACTGAAAGACCTCGTCTTCTCCTACTCGATTCCCGCCAAGATCATCAGCCGTGTCGGCCTGGGCAGCCTCCGCTGCTATGTCGCCGCCACTGACCTGATCACCATCTCCAACTGGTCCGGTATCGATCCTGAGACCGGCGGTACTATCGCCGCCGGCGCCGCCTCCAGCCGCTTCGGCAGCAACGGTGCCTACAAGACGGTCACCTTCGGTGTCAACATGACTTTCTCCGATCCCAAAAAGGCTCGCTAAACTTTTAAATAAACGATAGTTATGAAAAAATATATATTCATTCTTTTCGTTCTGTTCTTCGCTGTCTCCTGCAACGACGACGCTTTCCTCGAGGAGAAGACCTACGTCGACGACACCAGCAGCTTCTTCAAGAACCAGCAGTCCATCGAGATCGCCCTTGCCGCCGCTTATTCCAACATCCAGTACATGGTGTTCGGTAACCAGCGTGGCGGATCCGAGCACAACTGGATGCTCAACGGTCTCGGTCTCGACACCTTCTCGACCACCGGCGCCAACACGCAATTCTCCAACTGGGCGAACCTGACCCCGGACAGCGGTTACGCGCGCCACTATGGTGACTATATGTACAAACTCGCCAACCGCGCCAACACTGTTGTCGACATGATTGACGAGCATCCCGAGATTGAGTATTCCACATCCACGATGAAGCAGGAACTCCGCGCTGAGGCCGTGTTCCTCCGCGCCTGGGCCTACCGCGTCCTCGCCGGCATGTTCGGATGCCTGGTCTATTCGGATCACATGACTCAGGAAGCCCGTTATGACTACGAGATGATCCCTCGTGAGGAAGGTTGGGTGAAACTCGCCGAGGACTTCAGCTACGCCGAGCAGAACCTCCCCACCTCGCCTCGTCTGATGGGAACCGTCACCAAAGCCGCCGCGGCCCACTATCTCTCCGAGATCTATCTCTCCCTTGGCAAGTTCAAGGAGGCCGAGGACGCCGCCAGCCGCGTCATCAACAAGACCGACGGAAACTACCAGATCATGACCACCCGCTTCGGTAACCGCAAGGACCAGGCTGTCGACCGCTACGGCAACTCCCTCGCCGCTCCTCAGGGCGCCTACTGGGATCTGTTCCGTTCCTCCGCCAAGACTGACGGCAAGTTCGCTTCCGACTCCAACCCTAACGATCCCGACAACAAGGAGGCCATCTGGGTCGCCCAGATCGACTACACCCCCGGTGTTGACAACTGGCCTCTCGGTGGTTCAGGAGACTCCTGGTGGCGTATGCACGTTCCAGTCCTCGAGTCCACATGGGCCCCGTGGATCCCTATGGGTGGAAAGAACGGTACTCGTACCGACAAGGATGGCGTGAAGTTCTATGTCTTCACAGCTGACGCCACTTGCTTCCCTGCCGGTGTCTCTCCCGCCGGAGCCGGTACTCCTGGCGCCGACATTCCCGAGGCTCAGGGCCGTAAGCTCGCCTACAGCATCTCCACCAAGATGGACTCCCTCGCCTGCCGCGCCCAGGGTAACGGTGCCGCCACCGCCCTCGGTCTCTACGCCTCCGAGTATTTCGCTCGTCCCGCCGGTGACATCCTCGGTTCCTACTGGGATGACCCCAACGACTTCCGCGGAAGCGAGACCATGATCCAGCGTGACTACTACACTCCTTCCGGAAAGAAGTGGTCCGAGGTGAAAGCCAACATCATAGCCAGGGCCGCCGCTCACCCCGGTGACAACAGCTACGTTCTCACCGCCAGTGACACTGTCAACGTGACTCCTCGTTATTGGAAGTTCTCCGATGACATGCACATCATCGACAACGGCAACTGCTACTATGACACAGACTGGTACATGATCCGTATCGCCGAGACTTACCTGCTCCGCGCCGAGGCTCGCCTCGCCCAGGGCAACAAGTCCGGAGCCGCCGAGGACATCAATGTTCTCCGCAGCCGCGCCGGCGCGAAGCCTTGCTCCGCCTCTGACGTGAACATCGACTACATCCTCGATGAGCGTGTCCGCGAGCTCTTCGGTGAGGAGCAGCGCTGGGTCACCCTCAGCCGTCTGTCCTGCAACCCGAACGCCACTTATGTGCTCGATTGCTATCCCACCCAGAACGCCACTACCTCGAACACCCTGTACGAGCGTACCCGCAAGTATGGCTTCGGATATGAGAACGACGAGCGCGGCCGTGAGACCTACGTTGACGCTCTCGGCAACACCCGCCACATCCCGAACATCAAGCCTCACAACTACGTTCTCCCTATTCCTATCCAGATCATCCAGTCCAACAAGGACAAGAAGATCCCTCAGAATTACGGTTACTAGTGGTTTGAAACTTCGATAAAAGGATCGGTCTCCTTCGGGAGGCCGATCTTTTTTTATATATTTGTTAAAATTCGCGGAATAAAATGAGAATCAGGAATATCCTCTTCTGTCTGGCGGCCTTGGTCGCCGCCGCCTCCTGCTCATCCCGGGGCGGTCTTGAGAAAATGGCTATGAAACGCCTTCCGACGGCCTTGGAAAAGGCCATGGAGGTTCAGATGGGAGTGAAAGGAGGGGCGAAGATACAATCCCCGGAGACAATCTACGATTGCGACAGCATCTGCATGATCCAGTTCCAGGCCCTGGCGAAGGATTCGGCCGGAGAGGATTACACATTCCCGGTGCGATACATTTTTGTCAAAGACGTCTTCATGAGCGCGGCCAAAGGCCATCCGGTCTATTCGGAGATGGTGGCAGGGAGTCCGACGATGGACCGCGAGGAGATCAGGAAACTCAAGGAGCATTGCCGCGGGCACGGTACCGAATTATATGTGTTCTATTCAGGGGCGGCGAGCCCGATTGATTCCGAGGAACTATGGTGAACCGTTTCGCTTTGGCATACAGGGAGCAACAGCAACTGTTCCTCTTTGACAAGACCTATATTTGGGGAACGCTGCTGAAGGTGGGCGGCCTGGCCACTTTGCTGGCCAGGTTCATTGTCCAGTTCTTCTGGAACCCGACCGTGGCGCTCATCCTGACTCTGGTTTTACTGGCCTTGTCGGCCTTCATGACCTGGGTCTATGTCAGGGACTCGAGGAAAGACTGGAAGACCATTCCCGTATGTCTTATCCCGTCGGTGTTCATTGGGGCGTCCCTGTCGGACAACTGCCTGCATCTCGAGTACCTGACGGCCATTCTTCTCGTCCAGGCCGGACTGCTGATTTTTAAGAATATTAAGACAAGGAAAGTGATGTGGGGGATGGCGCTGACGATAATCCTTTATTTCACAGCAGGTTCCGCCGCGACTATTTTCGCCGTCTGCGCTTTCCTCCGGTCCCTGAGCCCATTGTCCCCATCGTCCCGGTCCCTGAGCCTGTCGAAGGGGTCGAATGGTCGGTGGTTCGACAAGCTCACCAACCTGGCCATCCCTGCCGCGGCGGCGATCTGCGGCGCCGCGGCATACTTCGCCGCCCTCGTTCCCACCTGGGCCGCCGCCTTCACTCCGGCTCTGTACTACGACCTCGACGCCTCGCTTCCATGGATGCATTGGATCGGCTGGATTTGCCTGCCGTTGTTCTTGTCATTATTCCGTCTCGCTAAAGGACGCCATCTGTTTTTACCAGGGCTGACTCTCGCGGCTCTTTCCGTCATCCCGGCGGAAAAGATCTCGAAAAAGATAGAGGAGACACAGCCGAGCCTCGCCTATGTACTTGAGCATTACACAAACAACGAGGACTGGGACGGCTTGGTCAAGGCCTGCGAGGAGGCCCCCTGGCTTCCTCGTGTCGCCAATTACCTGAATATGGCCCTCGCTTGGAAAGGCGAGTTGTCCGATCGACTCCTGAGTTATGACCAGGGCGGGCCGGACGGGCTCGTCATGACTATTAAAGACCGGGCCGTGGATGTGGCCCAGGCCCACATCATGTTGGCGATGGGCAATGTGGCCGCCGCCCAGGATGTGGCTTTCAACACTCTTTCCTCCCTGAACGGTTATTGCCCCGCCATGGTCAAGATCAACGCACAAGTGGAACTGATGAGGGGTTGTTATGATGTCGCCGACAAATACATCTCCCTCTTGGAGAAGGCCCCCCATTACCGCGGATGGGCGAGGGAACATCGCCGTTTCCTTCACGATGACGCCGCGGTGGAGGCGGATCCTTTGCTAGGAAACGGCCGGAGGAACCTTTCCGCGAAGGACGCTTTCGTGATGTACACGAACCCGATGTCGGAACTCTTCCCGATCCTGGACGCCAATCCCAAGGACGGAAGGGCGCTCGAATACGGCCTGTGTTATCTCCTGCTTTCCAAGGACTTGAACTCCGTGAAGCATTTCATCACGGACTATTACAGCTCGCCGGACTCTCCCGAATTGCCAAGGATAGCCCAGGAGGCGATGGTGTTCTACAGCGAGTATTCCAGGAACATGGAAGGAGTCGAGCCTTTCGGGCTTGACTGGTGCTATGAGCATGGGGTTATGCCCGAGACGGTCAGGCGTTTCGAGGAATATCAGAAAGCGGCCGTGGCCGGCCCCGTGGCCCTGGGGCGCTTCAAGGGAACGTATTGGTACTATCTGGTTCACAAGGAGATTTGACGGACAATCGCTCAATGGGAATGAAAAGAATCATCGGAATATTCATATTGTCGGCCGTCCTGGCCACGGTTCTCTCTTGCTCAAGCCGGCCGGAAGGCGCCGCGGCCCTGGACGAGGAAGCCCCTGTCTTCCCCGATTACAAAGAAGTCACCGTCCCGGCCAACATCGCGCCCCTGAACTTCTCGTTTCTCGGGGAGGGGAAAGCTGTCCTGCTCGCCGGAGACAAGGTCATAAAATCACGCCGGGGTGTTTTCAAGTTCAGCCGCCGGGGCTGGAAGAAGATGCTTTCCGCTTGTCCCGACGGGGGCTCCATAAGCCTGACCGTGTTCGCGGAGAAAGATGGGAAATGGCTGTCCTACAGGCCTTTCAATATTCATGTGAGTCCGGATCGGATAGATCCTTGGATCTCCTACCGCCTGATCCCCCCGGGCTATCAAGGCTGGCAGGAGATGGGGATTTACCAAAGGGATCTGGAAACATATTCCGAGAAAGCCATCATGACCAACGACCTCACCGGAGGCAACTGCCTCAACTGCCACACCTATCGTAACGGCGACCCGTCGAAGATGGTGTTCCACGCCAGGTCTTCATTCGGAGGCACCGTGGTGGTCAACGAGGGAGAGGTCGAGAAACTGAACACCAAGACCGACTCGACCATCAGCGCCCTGGTTTATCCTTACTGGCATCCTTCCGGGGAATATGTCGCCTTCTCAGTCAACAAGACTCTACAGGCTTTCTACAACCACGACCCGAACCGGATCGAGGTCTATGACGAGGCTTCTGACGTGGTGGTCTATGACGTGAGAACCCATGAGATCACCTGGTCTCCCCTTACCAAGGCGGAGGACCGTTTCGAGACTTTCCCGACATTTTCCCCGGACGGGAAATGGCTGTATTTCTGCTCAGCCGAGGCTGTCGGGCCGATGCCGGACAAGCACCGGGAGGCGAGATACGGTCTCTACAGGATCGCTTTCAACCCCGATGACTGTTCTTTCGGAGACTCCCTGGAATGTGTGTATGACGCTCCCGCCGAGGGTTTCAGCGTCTCCTTCCCCCGGATCTCCCCTGACGGGCGCTTCCTCTGTCTCACCCGCCACGGATTCGGTAATTTCTCGATCTGGCATAAGGACGCCGACCTGTGGATGATCGACCTGGCCGATGGCTCAATCAAGCCCATGACGGGCGTCAACTCGGACGACGTGGAGAGCTTCCACACCTGGAGTTCTGACGGTAAATGGCTGGTTTTCAGCAGCCGGCGTGACGACAGTCTCTACACCAAGCCTTACTTCGTCCACATTGACGAGAACGGAGCATGGGCCAAACCCTTCCTCCTCCCGCAAAAGAATCCGGTCGCTTACTACAAGGATCTGATGAAATCCTACAACCTTCCGGCGTTCACCACGGGCAAGGTAAGTGTCGGCGAGAGAAAGTTGACCGACATCCTCCGGAAGTCTCCGGGAACCGATGTTAAAGTGAAATAATCCCCATACTAAAATGAAGAGATTCTCTGTACTGACGGCCGTTTTGGCCCTGGCCCTTTCTTTCCCCGCTGGGGCAAAAACCATCCAAGCTTCCTCTTTCGGCATCAAATCGGACGGGGTCACGCTGAACACAAGGTCAATCCAGAAAGGGATAGACTTCCTCAGCGAGAACGGCGGCGGCGTCCTCGAGTTCAGTGTCGGGCGCTACCTCACCGGCAGCGTTTACCTGAAATCCAATGTCGAACTGCGTCTTCTGGAAGGGGCTGTCCTAGTGGGTTCTACAAACCCCTACGACTACGAGATGGTCGAGGGCAACTACAGCCTCCTGCTGGCTAAGGGGCAAAAGAATATCTCTGTCAAGGGGAAAGGCGTGATCGACGGGCGAGGCTTCGACTGCGCCCTCAATTTCCTGAACCAGGTACACCTTGGCTTTATCGAGGACACAACCAAGAACGACAGGGTGACCAAGAGGCCCAAGATCATCTATTTCAGGGAGTGCGAGAATGTCGGGATCGAGGGGATCAGCCTGCGGAACTCCGCCGAGTGGACTTTGGTCACAGACCAGTGCGAGAACCTTACCATCAGCGGGATCCTGATGGACAGCAAGAACTACTGGAACAATGACGGGATCGACATCGTGGATTGCCGTCATGTGCTGATAAAGGACTCATTCATAGACGCTTCCGACGATGCCATCTGCTTCAAGTCCCATTCGGCCGCGCATCTCTGCGAGGACATAGAGGTCCGTAACTGCGTGGCTCGCTCGAGCGCCAGCGGCTTCAAATTCGGCACTGTCTCCAGGGGTGGTTTCAAGAATATCAGGATAATCAACAACAAGGTTTTCGACACCCACCGCTCGGCTGTCACGATCCAATCCGTGGACGGGGGCGAGATCGAAAATATCCTGGTGGACAGCCTTGAGGCCGTCAACACCAGCAACGCCATCTATCTCCGTACAGGGTTGAGGTGGAACAACGGCAAGAAAGGCTACCTCCGGGATGTGACTTTGTCGAACATCAGGGTTGAGGTTCCGGCAGGGAAGGCCGACGCCGGCTACAGTTACGAGGGCCCCGTCGAGGACCTGCCCAGGAATATCTCCCCCGCCGGGATTGTCGGGATTCCCGATATTCCCATAGAGAACATCACCCTGAGGAATGTGGAGATTGTCTATCCCGGTGGAGGGAACAAGATGTACGCCTACAGGGGGACCTCTCCCGAGGAACTCGACGCCATACCTGAGATGATCGATGTCTATCCTGAATTCTCCCAGTTCAAGGAGCTTCCGGCCTGGGGCCTGTTCATCCGCCACGCCAAGGGGATAACCTTTGACAATGTTCGTCTTGTGGCCGCGGAGAAGGACTACCGTCCCGCGGTCGTGGCCGACGATGTGCAAGGGTTTGTCATCAAGGATCTTAAGACCGATGAACAGGGTGCCGCCAAGGGCAAGAAACAGGTCGTGAAAAGGAATGTAAGGTAATTTTTATACGTAATTTTACGTAACGTAAATCAACGTAAAAGATGAAAAGGTTATTATTAGTACTCGTACTGGTTATCCCCTGTTTAATTAATGCCAGTGCTGCCGGAGCGGGCCCTTCGGCAAACGGATCCTTCACTTCGTCTAGATCCTTCACTTCGTCTAGATCCTTCACTTCGTTCAGGATGACAACGGCCAACGGGAATAACGTCCTGGTGGACGTGTGCGACGAGGGGATATTCCGCGTCCGGGTGTCGCCCCGTCCCACCTTCGAGGAGTCCCTGATGGAAAGGTACGGCTGCGTCAAGACCGACTGGGCGCCCGTGAAAACGAGCGTGACCACAAAAGGCGACGTCTGGACCGTCAGCGACAAGGCATATTCATTAAGTGTCAACAAGAAAACTGGGGTCATATCCCTGAAAGACGCCAAAGGCGGCACCGTGATCCGGGAAGTCAAAGTCCTTGGGAATAAGGACAAGCTCTGCGGCGACCTCCGCGAGACCATCAACAAGAAGTGGGAAGACCTCAACGTGACCAGCAACGGCGGAGGAATAATCGGTGACGAGAAGGAGTTCGCCAAAATGGACAAGCGGGAGATCCCCGGGGCCCTGGAGATCTGCGCCATCTCCATCAAGATGGAGGACGGCGAGAGGTTCTACGGGGGCGGGAGCACCAGCCGCGACCACATCCAGCACCGCGGCGAGCTGCTGAGGATGTGGACCACCTACCAGCACACCGAGATCCCCATGCCCTTCATGATGAGTTCCCGGGGTTGGGGAATCTACGACAACACCACCCGCAAGAGTTTCTTCGACCTGGGGACCATCCAGAAGGATCTTTTCAACATCGTCAATTCCTACGACGAGGCCGATTTCTTCCTGATGGCGGGAGAGGATATGCCCGCCATCCTGAACGCCTACACCAAGGTCACCGGCCGCACCTATGTCCTTCCCAAGTGGGCCTACGGCCTCTGCTTCGGGCCGAACATGCGAGAGGAGCAGTTCGACATACTCCACGACGCCGCCATGTTCCGCCAGATCGACGTACCCTGCGACGTGTTCTGGCTGGAGCCTCAGTGGATGGCCAAGCGCTACGATTTCACCACCAAGAAGTCCTGGAATTATGACCGCTTCTCCCCCGAGCCCTATTGGGTTCAGGACCAGTATCCCAAGACATTGCACCACAGGCTCTTCATCGGCAAGCTCCGCTCCATGGGCTTCCACCTAGGCCTCTGGCTTTGCGAGGAATACGACCTGAGCCTTGTCGAGGAGGATCTGATCGCTTTGAGGGAGGGCCGTGACACCTCCGGCCAGGAGCATTGGATGGATCATCTGAAGAATTTCATGGACCAGGGCGTCCAGGGGTTCAAGCTTGACCCGGCGCGAACTATCGACAACCATCCGGACTGGCCTTATTACAATGGTAAGACCGACGCCGAGATGCATAATCTCAACCAGGTCCTGCTCCCCAAACAGATGGCCGAGCTCGGAAGGAACTACAACAACCGCCGCACCTGGCATCACTACTGCGGCGGATGGGCCGGCACACAACATTGGACGGCGTCCACCTCCGGTGACAACGGTGGCGGAAAGACAGCGCTGTACGACCAGCTGAACCTCGGGATGAGCGGCTTCCTCAACACCTCCTGCGACGTGATGAGCGTGCCGCGTGACCTTGAGATGCCGTCGCTCCATTTCGGTCTCTTCCTGCCTTGGGTCCAGATCAACAGCTGGTTCTCCATGATGCAGCCGTTCTACTACGACAAGCCCGAGCAGGAAATATACCGCTTCTACGTCAAGTTCCGCTATTCTCTCGCCCCGTACATCTATTCAATGGCCCTGGAGGCCAGCCAGGACGGGATGCCCATCGTCCGCTCGATGCCTCTGACCTTCCCCGAGGACCGGAATTGCGACGACATGACCTACCAGTACATGTTCGGCCCCTGGTACTGCGTGGGGATATTCACGAACGAGATCTACCTGCCGAAAGGTGTCTGGACTGACGCCTGGACCGGGGAGAGGATAGTCAGCGAGGGACAGACTTTCACCCGTGAATATCCAGCCGACCGGGCTGGCCTGCTGTTCATCCGCGAGGGCGCTATCATCCCCTCGCAGGGAGACGTGTCCTACCTCGGGGCGAGACCCTTCGATAAGGTCACTTTGAACATCTACCCCCACGGCGATTCCGAGTTCACCCTCTTGGACGACGACGGCGAGACCTACGGGTTCGAGAAGGGCGCGATCGCCTCGACCCTGGTGGAGTGCCACGAGAAGGGCGGCGCCTCCAGGATCATTGTCAATCCGGTTTCCGGGAGCTTCGAGGGGATGCCTTCCACCCGGGAATATTCATTCGCGATCCAGAACGACGGCAAGGCCTCCTCTGTGATGGTCGGTGGTAAAGAGTTGAAAGACTGGACCTTCGACGGCGGGATGATCCGCTTCTCCCTGCCGCCGGTCCCGGTGACGGAAAAGGTCGAGATTGAGGTCAGATGAAAAGATTAATAACTGGCATTTGTATTCTTGCGGTTCTGGCGTCCTGCGGCAGGAAGGACTGGCGGGACGCGTCGCTGCCGTCTGCCGAAAGGGCTAGGTTGTTACTTAAAGAGATGACCCTCGAGGAGAAGGTGGGGCAGATGTGCCAATATGTGGCGCCATGCTATGTGCCTCCGGGTCAGGGGTCTCCATACAAGAATATCGACGCCACGGACGAGAATCTGGGGAATAAGGATCTCGCCGACAAGATCCGCCGGGGCGAGGTGGGCTCCTTCCTCCATTGCATGACGACCAAGGAGGCTATCGCTTTGCAGGAGATGGCTAAAGAGAGCCGTCTGGGAATACCTCTCCTTATCGGAATAGACGCGATCCACGGCAACGCCCTGATCGAAGGTTGCACGATCTACCCGACGAACATCAACATGGCTTCCACCTTCGACACTGAATTGATGGAGAGGATCGGGACCGAGACCGCTCTGGAGATGCGCCAGAAGGGACTCTATTGGACTTTCGGACCCAACCTGGATGTGGCCAGGGACGCTCGTTGGGGCAGGATGGGAGAGACCTTCGGTGAGGATCCTTTCCTTGTGACCCAGATGGGGAAATATTCCATCTTCGGGCTTCAGGGAACAGACAGGAACTTCGATGAGGGGCATGTGATAGCCTGCGCGAAGCATCTTATCGCCGGGGGAGAGCCTTTCGGCGGACTCAACGCGGCGCCGATGGATCTTTCCGAGAGGCAGCTCCGGGAAATCTACCTTCCTCCTTTCGTGGCCGCCGTCCAGGAGGCCCATGTGGGGACAGTGATGGCCGCGCATAACGAGGTCAACGGGATTCCATGTCACGGAAATTCTTGGCTATTAAAGGATTTGCTGAGAGACGAGCTTGGATTCGATGGCTTCGTGGTGAGTGACTGGATGGACATCGAGAGGCTCTACGCCATGCACCATTGGGCTCCGGACTCAACCGAGGCTTTTGTCCGGTCAGTGGAGGCAGGGATTGACATGCACATGCAGGGTGACAATTATTTCGAGGCGGTCATTTCCGCTGTAAAGTCCGGCCGGATTCCTGTCAAGCGCATAGATGAGGCGGCGGGGAAGATTCTTGAGATGAAGTTCGCTGTCGGCCTGTTCGAGGCTCCGATGCCCTCGCTCGACCCGCTCGAGAACGCCGCCGAGCATCGCCAGACAGCCCTCGACGCCGCCCGAGAGAGCATCGTCCTGCTTAAAAACAACGGCTTATTGCCTCTAACGGCCAATGGCACGTCCGGTGGCTCGACCGCCTCGCTTCGCTCGGCCCCACCGTCCGCTTCGCTCCCGGTCCCCCCTCTTAACGTGCCGAGGGTGGCAGTGGTCTCGCCAACCGGAGTGCCATCAGGCCTGAAAGAGTCGGAGCGAAGCGACGCAGGGAGCTTGAGGGGAACGCCCCTCAATCCCCCTAGGGGGCGCAGGGGGGTAGATGGATTCGTCCCACGACGAATATTCGTCGTAGGGCCGAACGCGGACAGTCAGACGATTCTGGGAGACTGGGCGGCTCCGCAACCGGACTCGCTGGTGATCACCGTGTTGGAAGGCATCAAGGCCGAATTCCCGGACGTCTCTATCGACACCCTGTGCTTCGGAGGCAAGATCTCGGATGTCGACGCGAAAGGAATAGCGATCGCCCGCCACAAAGCCGCGGCCGCTGACGTCTGCATAGTCGTGGCCGGGGAGAACTCGCAGAGATATTCCGCGTTCGGACGGACATGCGGGGAGAACTGCGACCGTGACGACCTCGACCTTCCCGGCATGCAGGAGGAACTTCTGGAGGCTGTGGCCTCGACCGGCAAGCCCACCGTTCTGGTTCTCATGACCGGCAGGGCGAACAGCATCGGTTGGGCCAAGGATAATGTCGACGCGATCCTGAATTTGTGGGAGCCGGGGCAGATGGGAGGGCAGGCGATAGCCGAGATCCTCTCAGGCAAGGTGAACCCTTCGGGCAAGCTGCCGGTGACGATGCCACGGAGCGTGGGTCAGGTGCCGACGGTCTACAATCACAAGCATTCGCAATATTCAAGGCTGTTCGCCACCAACGATACCGGTCCTCTCTGGCCTTTCGGCTTCGGCCTCTCGTACAGCAAGTTCTCCTATTCGGTTCCTTCATTCGTTGAGTCCTCGGCCGTTGGCGCCTCCGGCGGCTCGACCGCATCGCGAGGCTCGGCCCCACCGCTCGCTTCGCTCACGGTCCCCCCTCTTAACGTGCCGAGGGTGGCAGTGGTCTCGCCATCCGGAGTGCCAGCGGGCCGGAAGAACAATCGGTCCGGACTTGCCAGACCTGCCGTCGCTACAGTGGCTGTGAATGTGACTAACGAGGGGCCATTCGACGGGGCGGAAGTGGTTCAGCTGTACGTCAAGGACGAGTTCGCCTCCGTGACGAGGCCGGTGAAGGAGTTGAAAGCCTTCAAGAGGATTTTCCTGAAAGCCGGCGAAAGCGCCGAGGTGACCTTCGAGATCACTCCCGACATGCTTCAGTGCTTCGGGGCAGACAACCGCTGGACTGTCGAGCCCGGGGATTTCACCATCATGGTCGGCTCCTCATCGGCCGACGAGGATCTCCAGACCCTGACCCTGGAAGTGTTATAACACAGGCGAGATAATCTTTGTCATTCCATTTTCCGGGATGTCGCCAGGGCGATACCCCGGTTGTCTTGGTCATCCACCGCGCAGTAGAAATGGTAAACGACACCTTTCCACTTGACCATGCAGGGTTTGTGGGCGTAACGGCTGTCAAAAGGCTCGGAAGGCTCAATCAACGGGGCGCCAGTCCAGTCTGTCCAATGGACAAGGTCATAGGAGCAAGCGAAGGAATCCCAGGCCTTGCCGGCGGTCTCCTCATTCCAAGAGAAACCAAAATAGAACATTACCCATAGTTTGCCCATCCGTTGCAGATAAGCGTCTCCGGTGATGCCGCGGTCTCCGTGAGAGAGCGCGGGGTCCTTCCCGAGGCGCCGCCAATGCTCCATGTCGTCGCTTACAGCCATTCCGATTCTCTCGGCGTCGCCCTTGGCGTTATAGAACATGACAAACGGATGGCCGGTCAGGCGTTTCGGATCACGTATGACACTGCTCTTGTAAATCACCCTGTTATCCCACCAGCCGGCGTCTTCATCCTTTGGAGATAGAACAGGGGCGGGAAGGCGGTCCCATTCGTGGGCGGTGGAGGGATCCTCGGTCGTGAAAGCCATTCCCGGGGCCAGGACACCCGCCTCATAGCCCGTTTTGCCACCCCCAAGATAGCTCATCCAATATTTCCCCTCGTACCTCTCCAGCCCGTAAGACCCACCCCAGCGAGTGTCCGGCAAAGCGAGGTACCCGGCCTTCTGGTTCTGGTCCCAGTCGCCATCGTCCGAGAAGGACATGATTCGGCCAAGCGTTTCCCACTTGAGCAGGTCAGCGCTTTCGGCAAGCCACGTCTCATAGCCTTTCCCGTCGAAAACGATATAGCTCATGTACCATCGCCCATCCTTCCGGAATATCGAGGGGCTGTCTGTGGCGGTCCCGTCATGCCCGGAGACCACCAGACCGTATTTATAAGGCGTCTTAACCTCCTCGAAAACCTTCTCCATAACCTCGGCGGGAACGGTCTCCGGAATACTTCTCGAGCAGGCGGAGGCTATAACAACGGTGGCGGAGGCCAGAATCAACTTCAGGTTTCTCATCACTTGGCCGTCAGTTCGCAGGAGTTGTTGGCTTTGATTGTCACCGTCGTGAGATAGTAGGCTCCGTCGCGCTTTGTCTTGGCGGAGGCTCCCTTGACCCTGACAGGGACATCGGTCCGGATAGTGATTCTCTTCGCTCCGCCGAGATCCTTCGCTCCGCCGAGATCCTTCGCTCCGCCGAGATCCTTCGCTCCGCTCAGGATGACAGGGGAATGGCGGAGGGTGGCGGACTTGAGTTTCCCGTCGGCCCAAGCCATGTCGACCGTGACCGCTCCCCGAGCCCTAAGCCCCATGACCGAGCCTTCCGACCATGCGTCTGGAATAGCCGGAAGCAGGTGAATCTCAGCGTTTTGGCTCTGCAAAAGCATCTCCGCTATTCCAGCTATGCTACCGAAATTCCCATCGATCTGGAACGGCGGATGGGTGTCCCAAAGGTTCGGCAGAGTCGATTTGCTCAACAGCTCGCGGTACATCTTGTAGGCGTGGTCGCCGTCAAGCAATCTCGCCCAGAAGCAGATCTTCCAGGCCTTGCTCCAGCCAGTGCCGCCGTCTCCCCTGATCTCAAGGGTCTTGATGGCGGCCTTGGCCAGCTCGGGAGTCTTCAGCGGAGAGATCTCGTGACCCGGATGCAAACCGAACAGATGAGAGACGTGCCTGTGCTGAGGCTCCGCGTCTTTCCAGTCCTTGTACCACTCGACCAGGTTCCCGGCGGCGCCGACCTGAAGAGGATGGAGGTTGTCCCTGTAGTGGATCCATTTCGCGCGAAGGTCAGGGTCGAGACCCAGCCTCTCACTGGCCTCGATGACATCCGTGAAGAGTTCCCAGCAGATTTCAAGATCCATGGCAGAGCCGATGGTGACCTGTCCGTGGCGACCGTTGTCATCGATGAAGGTGTTCTCGGGAGAGGTTGAGGGGGAGGTGATGTATTTCCCGTCCTTCTCGATAAGCCAGTCCATCAGGAACTCGGCGGAACCTTTGAGGAGAGGATAGGCTGTCTCCGCGAGGAACTCCTTGTCGCCCGTGAATAGATAATGCTCGTACAGGTGGGTGCAAAGCCAGGGACCTGCCATGACATAATTAGCCCATGAAGGGCTGCCGGACTTGTCCCCGACAGGATTGGCGGCGCACCAGATGTCACTGTTGTGGTGGACCGTCCAACCCTTCATGTCGTACATGTTCCTCACGACCTCGGCTCCGGCCACCGAGCAGTTCTTGATGAACTCCATGAGAGGAAGGGCGCTGGCGCTCAAGCCCAGAGGCTCCGCGGGCCAGTAGTTCATCTGGACGTTGATGTTCGTGTGGAGGTCGCTTCCCCACGCGGGATGACGGTCCTTGCACCATATTCCCTGAAGGTTGCAAGGAACCTCGCTGTCCTCGCGGGAAGATGAGATGAGAAGATAACGGCCGAACTGGAAATAAAGGGTCTCAAGGTACGAGTCCTCTCCGCCGGCGGCGTAATCAACCAACCTCTGGTCTGTTGTCTTAACGCTCCCCGCCGGAGTCGCCTCCGGGCCGAGGGTCAGTTGGACCGTGTTGAAAAGTTTCTGATAGTCAGCGACATGGGAGTCACGTAAGGCGCCGAGAGACTTCCCTTCCGCCTCACTTATGAAAGACGCCGCGAGAGCGTTCTCATCACGCCCCTCGGTGTCCGGTCTCTTGTCGAAACCGTTGAAACTCGTCGCCGCGGAGACCAGGATCAGGACGTCGCTGGCGTCCTCGACATGGATGAAGGGAGTGGTGTGGACCCGACCGTCACATCTCGCCACCTTCACCCTGAACTGATAGCGCATGCCTCTCTCCCCGTTCGGGCCGACCTGCCACCGGGAGAAAGGCTCCTCCCATTTGGTGCTCTGGTAATATCCCACCTGGCCCTTGACTACATATTCATTCGAGGAGACGCTCTCCACGGAACTGCCGTCCCACATCGTGGTCCCGTCCAGGTCGAACTCGAGCTTGCCTTTCTCCGAAGATGTCAAATGGATAACCATGACCCTGTCCGGGTGCGACACGAACATCTCCCTGGTGTATTCCACCCCGTCGACGACGAACCTGGTCCTCGTGATGGCGCTGTCAAGATCAAGGAAGCGGCCATATTCCCCTACGGTCGCTTTCTCTTTCTGGGGAAGAGACGAGTTGTTACCGTTATAGTCGAACACAAGCACATCCTTGTCGAAACTCTGTCTGAGATGAAGACTTCCCATCGGAAGGTAGGTGTTGACATATTTCCCCTGCAAGCCCATCACAAGTTTCTCCGCCCCGGCCCAGTCCTCCTTCTCAAGAAGGGCCCTGACCTCGGCCAGAAGCTCGGGACCGCCCTTGGGGACAGGATTGTTGTCGGGATTGGCGTTTCCGGCCCATAAAGAGCCCTCGTTCAACCAGATAAGGTCGTCGGCCACGCCTCCATACACCGTGGCGCCCAGATGGCCGTTCCCGATCGGGAGCCCCTCCTCGAACCTTGTGGCCGGACGGTCGTAACTAAGAACCAGTCTCTGGGCGAAAGAACCCTGGCAAACCAACGCCAGAGCCAATAACAAGCGGAATCCTCTCATGAATATTCTTTAATGTTTATTGTTTTCTAACAAAATCAAACCAGGCGGCGGCGTCCTTCATGTCGCCCTTTGACCAACAGGAACCCGCTTGGTATGAGACGGTTCCTCCGGAAGGGATCCTTTTGGTAAGCAGCGCGTGATCTAGTTCCCCGGAGAATAGGACCGAGTCGGCCTCCGGCATGACCACAGCCACACCGATAAGCCCGTCCTCCGGCTCGGAACCCTGGTCGGAGGCCTTCTCCCAAAGAGCTATCCGGTCAGCGGCCTCAAGCTTTTCAACGATGGTGTCCTGATCGCCATGAAGCTTAACGCCGGCGGCCACAGTGATAGAGTCCGCTCCGGTGAAGCGATAGGTGTCCTCGACCTTGATGAAATATGATCCCGCCTCGACAGTCACCCTCTTGTCAAGGCTGACTGGCACGCCCTCGGCGGCCTCCCAAGCGGGATAGTGAAGCGAGAAGACTATCTTGTCCGGCGAAACCTCCAGTATCTCGCCGGAGCGGTAATTCGTGGCCGGCCAACATAATCTCCCGTCAATGAAAGGGACAGAAGCCCCGCCTCCGAGGCTGACACCGACCTTGTAGCAGTCTTTGCCGCCATGGTCGTGATGGTAATATCCTGGTTCCTCCACCGCCTTGGCGTACCATTCGTCAGCGACAAGACGGCCGGGAAGCTTCACCCAGATGTCCAGTCCAGGAGAGGTCGTCTCTCCTTCAAGGGCCTCGCCGTAGAACCGTCCGGCTACAAGATCATTCTCGAACACGAAATCGTCTGCTCTCTCGGGCACCTCCCTGGCCATGACCCTTGGGTCTTGAGCCTCCTTACAGCCCGCCAGGGCCAGAGCCGCGGGAAGGAATAATAACAACAACCTTCTCATCATCTCAAGTCCTTTGTCTCGCACCAGTCCATGTCGTTGTAGTCATCGTTCTCACCGCACATTCCCCAGATGAAAGTGTAGTTGCGGGTGGCGCAAGCGGAATGTATGCTCCACTGGGGAGAGATCACAGCCTGCTCGTTGCGCATCCAGATATGCCTGGTCTCCTGGGGCTCTCCCATGAAGTGGCAGACAGCGGCGTCCCCGGGCAGCTCGAAATAGAAATAGACCTCCATCCTGCGGTCGTGGGTGTGGGCAGGCATCGTGTTCCACACGCTGCCGGGGGCCAGTTCGGTCATACCCATCTGAAGCTGGCAGCAAGGAACCACCTCCTTGACAAGCAAACGATTGATTGTGCGCTCATTAGACTCCTCGAGAGAACCCAGGCGCATCACCACGGCATCCTTTTTAGTGACCTTTTTCACCCCGGTCTCCCGATGCGCTGGGGCGGAGCAGAAATAGAAGCGGGCGGGCGCTGAGGGATCATCGCTCTTGAAGACCACATGCCGGTCGCCTCGACCGACATAAAGGGCCTCCTTGTGGTCCAGATGATACTCCTCCTCACCGACTTTCACGCTCCCGGAGCCACCGACATTGATTATCCCGAGTTCCCTGCGCTGGGTGAAATAATCAGCCCTGAGAATATCCGGGGCGGAGAGAAGGAGCTCCTCCTCGGCGGGAACGGCCCCGCCGGCGATGATCCTGTCAAACATCGAATAGACCATGTTGATCTCATCCGGAGCCAACACCTTCTCGACCAGATATTCCTTGCGGAGCCGGGCGGTGTCGTAATGCTTGGCGTCGAGGTTGCTCGAGGCCTGGCGTACCTCACAATTCAGTTTCATATCGTTGTTTTATCTCGTGTCTTTCTGAACGCTATTCTTTGTGTCATTCTGAACGAAGTGAAGAATCTACCGCGGCTGCTTCCCGATGTATGCCAGGATCCCTCCGTCCACGTAGAGAATGTGGCCGTTGACGGCGTCTGACGCGTGGGAGGCGAGGAACACCGCAGGTCCGGCGAGCTCGGAAGGATCGAGCCAGCGGCCGGCCGGGGTCTTCGCCCGGATGAAAGAGTCGAAGGGATGGAGGCTGCCGTCAGGGCCCGGCTCCCTGAGGGGAGCGGTCTGCGGGGTAGCTATATAGCCAGGCCCGAGACCGTTGCACTGGATGTTGTACTCCCCGTATTCAGAACAGATGTTCCTTGTCAGCATCTTGAGGCCGCCCTTCGCGGCCGCGTAGGCCGAGACAGTCTCCCGCCCGAGCTCGGACATCATCGAGCAGATGTTGATGATCTTCCCCTCCCGGCGCTCCATCATCCCGGGAAGCACCGCGGCGCTGACAATGTACGGCCCGACGAGGTCGATATCAATGACTTCCTGAAACTGCTCCCGGCTCATCTCGTGCATGGGAATCCGCTTTATTATCCCGGCGTTGTTGACTAGGATGTCGATCTGGCCCACCTCCTCGTGAATCCTCTCCACCATCCCGGCCACCGCTTTCTCGTCCGTTACGTCACAAAGATAACCTCTGACATTCTCTATCCCGGCTTTCTTGAAATTCTCCAACCCGAGGCGGAGAGTGTCCTCGTGACGGTTGTTGAACATGATGGTTCTCGCTCCGGCAGCGGCGAAAGCCTTGGCTATCTCGAATCCGATGCCATAAGCCCCGCCGGTGATCAGGGCGTTCTTGCCTTCAAGGGAAAAAAGATCTTTCATTTAGCTTCAGAATTAAGTCACTATCGCGAAAATAAAGTATTTTTGTGATTATGAGATTCATCAATGACAATTTCATGCTCGGCAACGAGACAGCCAGGTCGCTGTACCACGAGCATGCCGCGAAGATGCCGATTATCGACTACCATTGCCACCTTGTCCCGAGGCAGATAGCAGAGAACATCCAATTCAGGGACATCACCCAGCTATGGCTAGTGGACGGCCATGCCGGCGACCATTACAAGTGGCGCGCCATGAGGGCCAACGGAGTGCCTGAGGAATACATCACCGGAGGGACAAAGACCCCTTGGGAGACCTTCGAGAAGTGGGCGGAGACCGTTCCCTACACCATGCGTAACCCGCTCTATCACTGGACCCACCTCGAGCTCAGCAGGGTCTTCGGGATCGACGAGCTTCTCAGCCCCAAGACGGCCAGGGAGATATTCGAGAAATGTAACGCGATGCTGGCCACCGAGGAGTTCCGGGGGCAGTCACTCATCAGGAAATTCGGGGTGGAGGTCGTCTGCACGACCGACGATCCCGCCGACGACCTGCGCTGGCACAAGATGATAGCCGAGAATCCCTTCGGGACCAAGGTTCTCCCGGCCTGGAGGCCGGACAAGGCCATGGCTGTGGAGGATCCGAAGGCTTACAAGGCCTACCTCAAAACCCTTGGCGAGGCGGCCGACAAGGAGATCGACTCCTACGCCGACCTGATCGAGGCTCTCGAGAAGCGCCACCAGTTCTTCGCCTCCAGAGGATGCAAGCTCTCCGACCACGGGATGGACACCTTCTACGGGGCGGACTACACTGAGCTGGAGATCGAGCTGATATTCAAGAAAGTGCTTCTCGGGAAGGCCCCCGGCCCCAAAGAGCTGGAGAAGTTCCGTAGCGCCTTCCTGCACGACATGGCGGTCATGGACGCCGAGTCCGGATGGGCCCAGCAGTTCCACGTCGGGCCCCTCAGGAACAACAACACCAAGATGTTCCGCTCGATCGGGCCGGACACCGGTTTCGACGCCATCCACGACCTTCCCGTGGCCGCGGCCGGTCACAGGTTCTTCGACCGCCTGGCCTCGGAGGACAAACTCGCGAAGACCATCCTATATTGCCTCAACCCAAAGGACAACGAGGTCATGATGGCGATGGCTTACACTTTCAATGACGGCACCTTCCCCGGAAAGATGCAGTTCGGGTCGGGATGGTGGTTACTCGACCAGGAGGACGGGATGCGCAGGCAGATGAACGCCCTCTCCGCCCAAGGTCTCATCAGCCGCTTCGTCGGCATGCTCACGGACAGCCGCAGCTTCATCAGCTATCCTCGGCACGAGTATTTCCGCCGCATCCTCTGCGATGTGATCGGCGCTGATGTCGAGAGCGGCAAACTGCCCGCCTCAGAGCTTGACTTCATCGGCAAGATGGTGGAGGACATAAGCTACAACAACGCCAAGAATTATTTCGGTTTCTGATCGGGAATATGCCTAAAGTCGTCACATTCGGAGAGATAATGCTCCGTCTCTCCACCCAGGGACACCTGCGTTTCACCCAGGCGAGACAGTTCGACGCGACCTTCGGAGGCGGAGAGGCCAACGTGGCCGTCTCATTGGCGAATTTCGGGATGGACGCCCGGTTCGTCACACGTTTACCCAGGAATGACATCGCCGAGAGCTGCCTGCGGGATCTCAGGTCCTATGGGGTCGACACCGGCCACTGCGTCTTCGGCGGAGAGCGTATGGGAATATATTTCCTTGAGACAGGGGCTGTAGCCCGCCCGAGCAAGGTGATTTACGACAGGGCGAACTCGGCGATCTCCACGATCGGGCCAGGGATGATTGACTGGGACAAGGCCCTGGAAGGGGCAGTCTGGTTCCATTGGACAGGGATAACTCCGGCGATCAGCCAGGGCGCCGCCGAGGTGTGCCATGAGGCCATAAAGACTGCCAACAAGCTGGGTGTCACGGTGTCCTGCGACCTGAACTTCCGCAAGAACCTTTGGAAATACGGGAAGACGGCCTCGGAGGTCATGCCCGCCCTTGTCGAAGGCTGCGACATAATCATAGGAAACGAGGAGGACGCCGGGAAGGTCTTCGGGATCAAGCCCGAAGGTTTCGACGCCTCCAGAGACGGTAAGAACGTGGAACAAGAGAGGTTCAGGGGCGTGGCCGAGAGGATTATGGAGAGATTCCCCCGGGCGAAGATGGTCGCCATAACTGTCCGGGGCTCCGTGAACGCCAGCGTCAACACCTGGGGAGGCGTGCTTTGGGATGGGAGAAACCTCTATCAATCACCACGTTACGAAATCACTCACATAGTTGACCGGGTCGGAGGGGGAGACAGCTTCGCCGCCGGCCTGATCTACGGGCTTTTGACCTACGGCGGTGACAGCCAAAAGGCGATTGACTTCGCCGCGGCGGCCTCCTGCCTGAAACACACGGTGTTCGGCGACTTCAACCAGGTCAGCGTGGCTGAGGTTGAGAACCTTATGGGAGGAGACGGCTCAGGCCGGATCTCCCGCTAGGTGTCATTCTGAGCTTTGTCCCAAGCTTGTCGAAGGGCGAAGCGAAGAATCTAATAATGAACGTTTTATGGCAAAATACAATAAACTTCGAGTAATACAGGCCATGAAGGAGACGGGACTGGTCCCGGTCTTCTACAATGCCGACATCGAGACTTCCAAGAATGTCCTGAAAGCCTGTTATGAGGGCGGGGTTAGGGTGTTCGAGTTCACCAACCGCGGCGATTTCGCCCAAGAGGTGTTCGGGGAGCTGGTCAAGTTCGCCGGGAAAGAGCTCCCGGGGATGATCGTGGGCGCCGGATCGATCGTGGATCCTTACACGGCTGCCATATTCATACAGCTTGGGGCCAACTTTGTGGTGGGTCCCACATTCAACCCGGACGTGGCCAAGGTCTGCAACCGAAGGCTTATCCCCTATTGCCCGGGCTGCGCCACCCCGACCGAGATCGGCGCCGCGCAAGAGGCGGGTTGCGACATCTGCAAGGTCTTCCCCGGGGATGTCCTCGGCCCGGCTTTCGTCAAGAGCGTCAAGGCCCCCATGCCATGGAGCCAGCTGATGGTGACCGGCGGGGTCAAGCCCGAGAGGAGCAATCTCGAGGCGTGGTTCAAGGCCGGAACCACCTGTGTGGGAATGGGTTCCAACCTGTTCCCTAAGGACGTTACCGCCGCCGGCGAGTGGGGAATAATCTCCGGGCTCTGCTCTGAAGTGTTGGAAATAATAAAAACTCTCAAGTGATATGTCAACCCAGAAAAAACTGATGACCGACTGGAGATGGTGGATTTGCAGCCTTCTCTTCGTGGCCACCACGGTCAACTACCTTGACCGCCAAGTGCTCTCGCTCACCTACGAGGAGTTCATCAAGCCCGAATTCCATTGGACTGACGCCAACTATGGAACGATCACGTCCTTCTTCTCCATCCTTTACGCGATAGCCTGCCTGTTCGCGGGCAAGTTTGTCGATTGGATGGGCACCAAGAAGGGTTATCTGATCGCCATCGGTGTCTGGTCGGCGGGCGCCGTGATGCACGCCGCCTGCGGCTGGGCCTCGGCCCATCTCGGCGGCTTCGACTCGGTTGCCGCCATGCGGGCCGTTGAGGCCGGCAGCAACGCCGCCCTGGCCATCGCCACCACGTCGGTCTATCTGTTCCTGCTATGCCGAGGCATTCTCGCGCTTGGAGAGGCCGGTAACTTCCCCGCCGCCATCAAGGTGACCGCCGAGTATTTCCCGAAGAAGGACAGGGCTTTCGCCACGTCCATCTTCAACGCCGGCGCGTCTGTCGGAGCCCTCGCCGCCCCCCTGTGCATCCCACCTCTCGCCAAGGCTCTCGGATGGGAATGGGCATTCATCATCATCGGCGGACTGGGCTTCATCTGGATGTTCTTCTGGAACTTCATGTACGACAAGCCCGAGAAGAGCAAGCATGTGAACGAGGCCGAGCTTGAATACATCCTCCAGGACGACGCCGAGGAGGCCGCCGAGAAAGCGGCCCTGGCGCAAGAGAAATCCATTCCCTTCGTCCAGGCCTTCAAGTACAGGCAGACCTGGTCTTTCGTTGTCGGAAAGTTCCTGACTGACGGCGTGTGGTGGTTCTTCCTCTTCTGGGCGCCTTCCTATTTCAGCAACCAGTTCGGGGCCCCGGCGACCTCAGTGAGGGGCCAGGCGCTGATTTTCACGCTCTACGCGATCGTCACCGTTGTCTCACTGATAGGAGGCTATCTTCCCAAGGTGTTCGTGGAGAAGAAGGGTATGCATCCCTATTCAGGACGAATGCTGGCCATGCTGCTGTTCGCCTTCCTGCCCCTGTGTTCCCTGTTCGCCCAGCCGCTGGGTGTGCATTTCAACTCCCCTTGGTGGCCGGCGATCCTTATAGGTCTGGCCGCCGCGGGCCACCAGGCGTGGTCCGCCAACATCTTCTCCACTGTCGGGGACATGTTCCCCAAGGGCGCCATCGCCACCATCACAGGCATCGGCGCGATGGCCGGGGGGGTAGGTTCGATGATCATCCAGAAAGTGGCCGGAAACCTGTTCACGCATGCCGAGGAGGCCGGGGCGGCGTTCCATTTCCTTGGTTTCGAAGGCAAGCCCGCAGGGTATTTCATGGTGTTCTGCTTCTGCGGAATAGCCTACCTGCTGGCCTGGACGATCATGAGACTCCTTGTCCCGAAGTACAAGCCCGTCGAGCTGTAGCCTTACTTGGTGTCGGTGTAGCAACCTTCGACAGTGACGTTTCCGCCCTCCACGATGTAGAGGTTGTCACGTGTCGCGGGATAGCGGAAAATGAAATCTTTGAGTTTCACGTTCTCGCAATCCTTCAAATAGATAAGAGTCGGGACAACCGCCTCCTCTATATGCCTCATCTTCACCTGCTCGCGGATGTTGACAAGGAGACCGGGGCCTCTGCCATCGATGACGCCCTTGCCGGCGATGGTCACATCCTTCACGCCCTCGCCCCAGAACACACCTTTGTGGCCACCGTAAGCGTAGATGTTAGTTGAACCAACTATCACCGCGCCCTCGCGGAGATAAATGTCCACTCCGGATTTGAGTTCGATCGCTCCGGTAAGGTAGCGTCCGACACTGAACTCAAGGGTTCCACCACCCTTCCCGGCGATGAAATCGATCGCCTTCTGGATGGAGGTTGTGTTGTCGGTGGCGCCGTCGCTCCTGATACCGAAGAAAGAGGACTTATAGACCGGCTGTTTATCCTGCGCGATCCCCGCCATCGAGACAAGCAGCAGGGAGGCTATGATCAGTATCTTTTTCATTTCTTCTTGATGTTCTTAGTGTCCTTGTTGATAATCTGCTTCTTGCCCTTAGGGGCGGTGTCCTGGTTGATCTCCACATCCTTGAGCCTCAGCCCGTTGACATCGTCGGTGACGATGGCGGGACGGTAGTCCTCACCGTCGACGGTGATCTTCACGTTGTCAAAGACGATCCCGTCGGCGTGACGGATATAGAAGCCCCAGGCGGGGAGTTCCTTCCAGTTGGAGAATTCCGGATAACTGGTCTCTTTCTCCTCGATGGCGGCCAGCTCTTCCTTGGAGGTTCCCGCATAGGCATATTCAGGGTCGGCATGGCCGGGATACACGATCTCGATGTTCTCCAGGCGCACATTCTCGATCTTAATGTCGGGATTGCCGTAGATGATGCTTGGACAGACATTGCGGGGCAGATCCTCGACAGGACCCTCATAGCTGTAGCCCGCGTCAGGCTTGTCGAGAGGGACCTCTGCGTACATGTTCTTTATGACGATGTTCCTCAGGTACGGCTTCTGGTCGTCACGGGTGTGGCGGGTGCCTGTGCGGAGGAAGATCGGGTTGCCGGTGTGGATGCTCTCGATCCCGTCGATCTCCACATCCTCTATCGTCGCGCCGTCCACCGTGGCGATCGTGATGGCGCTGCGGTAGGTGTCGTAGATCTTGATATTCTTGAACTTGAAGTTCTTGAACTTACCCCTGGTGTAGGTCCCGAACTTGATCCCGTTGGCGCTGGAACGGCCGACGCAGTTCTCGACGAGGATGTTCTCGCTGACACCGTCGTTGCTATGGCTCTTGAAGCAATAGACGTCATCGGCGGCGTCGAAGAAGCAGTCGCGGATGATCACGTCGCTGCTGTCGACTATGTCGATGCCATCGTTGTTCCAATAGGACTTGGCGTCCACATGAACCCTTTCCACAAGGATGTCGCGGCATTTGTCGTACTGCTGGTTCCAGCAACCGGGATCCCTGAGGGTGATGTCGCGGATCACGATGCCCTCGCACTTGTAGAAGTGGATATTCTCGGGACGCTGGGCCTCCTGGAGACGGTCGTTGTTCAAGGCGTCCTCGAACACTCCGAGGTGGACGAAATCAATGAATCTGGTGGCGATGCCGAAGCCGCGGCCGTTTATGGTGCCGCCACCCTCGATCCCGATATTCTTCTGCCCGATGGCGAAGATCAAGGATGTCCACTTTGCCACGGGGTCCTTGATGTAGTCGAAGGGGTTCAGGGAGCCGAGAAGGGAGCAATCCTCGTCGATCCAGAGAGTGACCCCATCCTTGAGGTAGATGGTGCCGGTGACATAGTCCCCGTTGTCCAGTACCACCCTGCCGCCACCATGGGTGGAGACGAAATCGATGGCGGCCTGTATGCTGACGGTGTTGACGGTGAAGCCGTCCGGGACGGCGCCGAAATCCCTCGCGAAGAAGTCAGCGGCCCCGAGCGAATGGCCAGCGACCGCGAGAAGCAGCGTCATCGCTGCGAGTCTTAGGAATCTTTTCATTTGTATAATTTTACTGGTCCTATCAATCCCGCTGACACATAAGGCTGGTTACGCCTGAACAGGAAGCGCTGAGCCACGGCGTTGTCCTTAAGTGTCTGGATGTAATTGCCCATCAATGTGGTGACTTTCACCTCGATGGTGTTCTCCCCGGCCTTGATGTACGGGGATATGTCGTAGATCCTTTCGCCGAACCACTGTGTGCCGGCGTCCTGGCCGTTGATCCTCAGCTCGCAGATGTCAGCCACTTTGCCGAGATCCATGAACTTGGGAAGATCCTTACCCAGGGTGGTGAAGCTGGTCTTGTAAACCACGGTGCCCATGAAGTTCACGAAAGAGGAATCCGCCATGTCCTTGAAGTCCTTGAGAGAGTCAAGGCGGGCAGTCCAGGTCGAGTCCTGATAAGTCTGGTGCAGGGATAGATCCCAAGGCCCGGCCAGCTCAAGACTGGACATCATCATCGTCGAGACAGGGGCGGCAGACCCGCCGGAGGACTCGATCACAGGATTATGGGTGGAAGGCACGGGGCCGGAGGAGCGGCCGTCCTTGTTGAACACGAGCAGGTAGGTCTCGGAGGGGCCGAATTTGAAGCTGGCCTTGCCGTCCTTGTCGAGTCTCAAGGGGAAACGTTTCCCGGAAGAGGGGTCATAGACCCATGCGTGTTTCCCAGAAGTGATTGATTTGGGGAAAGTTATGTCGGTGTAACGAGCCTCACTCATATGGGCGTTCATGAACAGGAAGAAGTCGCTGCCGTCATCCGTGACATAGCGGTTCTGGAGCACGAAACGGTCTGGGTTGGAGATCGTGATCGAGTGAGGCAGGGAATACCTGTCCATCACACCCTCGTACCACTCGAGATATTTCCCGTCCCCGGGCTTCTCCAGAAGGACGAATCTGTCGGGATAAGTGTTCTCAAGACGCTCAACCGTCTTGGCGATCTCCTTGTCACGGGCCTCGTAGTCCTTGAGTCCCAGGGACTTCTCGGGATATTTACCGACGCAGAAGATCCTTCCGCCCTGCCTCGCGAACTCCTCGAGCTTCGCCAGGGTCTCAGGGGTGGTGCTGGTGACCTCGACGAGGAAAATGGTCCCGTAGGCCTTGGGACCATAGCAAAGCTTCCCGTTTTTCACGGTGGCGTCCCGGAGAATGATCTCGCTGACATAGTCCGCCCCGCCACCCGTCTTGTGGATAGCCTCCCAGATCAGCGAGGTGTAAGGGACGTTGAGTTTCACCGGGAAGGGCTCGGTCTGCACCCCCATTGTCGCCCACATGTCGTAGTTGGCGGGCAGGATGGCAATGTCGGTGTACATGTCGGAATTCTGCAACTGGCTGGCGATCCGGGCCCTGTAGTCGTTGAGGTTCTTCACATAAGGCCACCAGGTGTTCCTCTCGTTGTGGAATGTCCCGTACTGCACCCAGCCTGGGAACTTGGCCTCCGGCGGGGAATAGTTGAACCCGTGCCACACGGAATGTGTCACTCCCGAGACCGCGCTCATGTCAGAGCCGACCTTGAGGAACTCGAGAGAGGTGGTGAACACCTTGTACGTGTTGGTCATCTCCTCGGCGCTGACCACCCTGTTACCGTCCAGATGGGCGGCGGAAGAGACATATTTGTTGATCATGGTGTACCCGCGGCCGCGACGATAATCCTCGTCCCCCATCTCCTCGCCGATCCTGTGCCTGAGCCAGTTGGTTGTCCATGACTCACCCTCGGGATAGTCCAGCCCAAGGGAGCTCTCAAGAGGGAAGAAGCCCCTTCCGTAGGCCTGGGCGCGGGACTTCACCCCTTTCTCCTTGCACCAGTTCAGGTAAGTCTTATGGAAACGTTCATGGAGAAGCTCAGCCTTGGTGAGCTCGAAATCGAAACGCACCCTGCTCACCTCCTCCTCGAACCTCGGGCTTTTCTTGGAGCCATATTCAAAATTCTTCACATCGCCGAGACGGCCCACCTCAAACATGGTAAAGGGCAGCCAGGGAAGGATGTCGTAGCCTCTCCTGGCCTTGAACTCCTCGGCGAAATCCGCCGTCCAGTTGTTGCCCTCAAGCTCCATGCTGTCGACGAAAAGCGCCCTGACATGGCTCGAGAGAGGCCCAAGCCTCGACTCAATCGCGTCCGCCATGTGGTCGAGATACTTTCGGACAGCGGCGGCGTCCATATGGTTGAGTATGGAACCCGCGGCTCCGGGGGCGCCGTTGATGACACTGGCGAAAGACTCGTACTTCACCATCGCGTAAAGCTGCCATTTACCCTCCGGAACCTCGACTCTCAAGACGCCGTCCCGGACATTGCCGGAAAGGTCCATGGCGTCCTCGAGGCCGTTCATCGGGTCCGGAGCCAGACATACAGAGACCAGCTCGGGGACACGGCGCTGGTTCACAATGGTCACCCCGGGGTCAAGTTCCTTGAATATGTGGAACAGGGACATCTCGAGAGTCTCTCCGGCCGGAACCGGCTTGGCGTAGGTCAGAAGCACCTCCGCCCGCTCATTCCTGGGAAGGCTCTCGGCGCCGAACGGCCAGCCCGAGCCTATTATCAGGTCGCAAGTCATGCCGATCCTGTCGGCCTCGTCGAAGACCACCTTGAGCATGTCGATCCACTCCTCGCTAAGCCACTTGAGGGCTTTTGTGTCGAGAGTGTCGTCGCCCCCCGGGAAAGAGATAGGATTGATCTCCACTCCTCCTATGCCCGCGTCTTTCATGACATGCAGCTCCCTGACCAACTCGTCGGCGTTCACCCGGTCACCGTTCCACCACCAGCGGACGAAAGGACGGTAGCGGTTGTCAGGTTTCTGGAACTGGGAATATAACTGCTTGGAAGACAGCTTGGTCTGGGCCAAGACATTCGCGGTCAAGGACAATGTCGCGAACGCGGCGATTGTGATAAGGATCTTGATCGGTTTCATATTTATTCTTTTCGGATTTGCTCACTGACGAAAGAGATACCTCCCCACAGCAATTGATTGAGTTCCTGGGACTCGTGGGAAAGCGTGGCGAAGATGATCCCGAACTCGAACGGCAGGCCATAGACATAGGATATCGCCCCCGCCACTATGAAATGGAACGCCCCGAAGCCTCCGGGGACCGGAACGATGGCCGCAAGGCTTCCGGCGAGCATCAGGAACATGGCGTCGGTCAGGTTCAAGGACTGGATGCTGGACACGGCGGAGGCCAGTTCCGGCGAGACCATGGTGGGGTTTATCCCCTGGACGGCCCAGACGATCGTGGCGCTCATCATCCAGTAACAGGCCCAGATCAAGGCTGTGAGAAGGAAGAACCACCAGGCCCTCTTCATCTTGAAACAACTCAGGAAGCCCTGGAGAAGGCCCTTCATGAAACCTTTAGCCTTTTTGAGAGGGCTCCAGCGGTCGGCGAAACGGATCACCACCCAGACAGAGATGACGGCGGCCAGAATGACCAGGGCCGCTATCACCACCTTGCCGACAGTGACACCACCGGACGCCGCCCCGAAGATCTTCTCGGCGAAGAAACCGCCGTACCTGTCCCAGGTGAAAAGGAGGAAGGTGACCAGAAGGACGACCATCATGATGATGTCGGCAGACCTTTCAAGAGCCGCCGTGCCCAGGACTTTGTCGAAGGAGGCTAGCCGGTGGGTCTGGCCCTCCTCGTCCTTGACCTTGGTGGAATGGGCCGTGATGTAGCCGCAACGGAGCACCTCTCCCACCCTGGGGAGGACCATGTTCACGGCATAACTGATGTTGACGGCGTTGAAGCAGGTGAGGCGGGAGGTCGCCGGGTCGATGGGGATAAGGATCTCTCTCCAGCGCAGGGCCCTGAAATAGAAAGTGAGAAGCCCGAAGAAGGTGGACAGGATCACATATTCCCACTTACAGGCTCTCAAGGCGGACCAGAAATCCGTCCAGTCCACTTTCCTGAAGGCAAAGTACAGGAGAGCCGCGGCCAAAAGGATCGACACCCCATATTTGATAACATTCCCTACCTTCCTGTTCATGCTAACAAATTTAATCAAATTATCGTTAAATTCGCGTATCGGGACCCTCGAACGTACGGATTGCCTTATGAAATCGATTTTAGGAATAGGAAACGCCCTGACAGACATTCTCGCCGTCTTCCCCGACGACAGGATGCTCCGGGAATATCACCTTCCTCCGGGAAGCATGCAACATGTCGATCTTGAGACCGGAGACAAGATCTGGTCGGCCCTGAAGGAACACGGGGTGAGATATGTCCCGGGCGGGTCGGCCGCCAACACCATCACTTGCGCGTCGATATTCGGGATGCCCTCTTGTTTCATCGGGAAGATCGGGAACGACGAGCTCGGCCATCTCTACAAAAGCACCCTGGAACAGTTCGGAGTCAAGACCACCCTTCTCGAAGGCACGAAAGGCTCCGGCAGGGCGATGTGCTTCATCACCGGGGCGAACGCCGAGAGGACATTCGCCGACTACATGGGAGCCGCCCTCGAGCTTGTCCCGGAAGACCTGAAGCCGGAATATTTCGAGGGATATGACTACTTCCACATCGAAGGCTATCTTGTTCAGAACCAAGATCTTATCCGCAAGGCCGTACAGATGGCGAAAGAGGCCGGGTGCAAGATCTCGATAGACATGGCCTCCTACAACGTCGTGGAGTCCAACGAGGCCTTCTTCCACAACCTGGTCGAGAGATACATCGACATCGTCTTCGCCAACGAGAGCGAGGCGAGGGCATACACAAAACAGGAGCCGAGGGAGGCTTTAGACTCACTCGCCACCCAATGCGAGATAGCTGTCGTGAAAGTCGGGAAAGACGGCTCGATGGTCAAGAGCGGGGACGAGTACCACTTCATCGAGGCCTGGCCGGCGGCCACTATCGACGCCACCGGGGCGGGGGACACCTACGCCGCGGGGTTCCTTTACGCCCATTCCCTTGGCATGCCGCTGAAAGTTTGCGGGGAGATAGGCTCGATAATTGCGGCTAAGGTCGTCGAGGTCGTCGGAACCAAGATCGACGTTCCCCGCTGGAGGGACGCCAAAGCCGAGATCCGACAACTGATCGCTTCCGTCAACAATTAAGACCATGTTCGAATTTGTAAAGAATATATTCAGGAAAAGAAGTCTCAGGAAGCACGCCAGCGACGTCCCGACTGAGATTCTTCCCCTTGGTGAAATCAAGTCCTATGTCGCTGTAATCGATGTGGAGGACTCCACTTTCGACGCCTGCAAGACAAACATAATGAACTATTTCCGCGGGATGGACATCCGCGGCTGCGTCTTTTTCCAGGACTTCAGGAAGATCGGCAACGAGGACCGTCTGATCACCAGCATCCAGACGACCATCACCAAGAAAGACCTCGACTGGATCGGGCGGCCCAACAAATACAAGATGGGCGTCCTGGCGGAGCAGAATCCGGATGTCTTCATCTCCCTGATCAAAGAGCCTGACTTCGCCATCGAATATATGGCCAGGACATCCAAGGCCAGATTCAAGATCGGCCGCAAGCAGCTCGGCGGAGACCTGTTCGACCTCGTCGTGTCGGATCCGGCGGGGAAAAGCGTCTCCCAGCAGGACAGTTTCAACGCCATGAAAGTCTATCTCGGAAAGATCCGGTAAATCATGACGAACGCAACCAAGAACCTGGTCGTCGCGCTCAAGGGTTTCGCCATGGGCGCGGCGAATGTCGTTCCGGGGGTCTCGGGCGGGACCATCGCCTTGCTCACGGGAATATTCAACGAGTTGATCGATGCCTTGAACGCCCTGATGAGCGTCTCCACCTGGAAGTTATTGATTAAAGGCCGGTTGAAGGAATTCTGGGAGACTATTCACGGGACATTCCTCTTGTGGCTCGCCATAGGAGTGATAGTCAGCGTGTTCTCGCTGGCCAAGCTGGTGGGCTTCGTCCTCGCCCGCTTCCCGGTCCAGACCTGGGCCTTCTTCTTCGGCCTGATTGTGGTCTCGGCGGTTTTCATGCTCTCCGACATCAAGGGATGGAAATTAACCGACGTCCTCTGGACGGTTCTCGGAATCGCCTTGGGAGCGGCCATTTGCCTGGTCTCGCCGTCGGAGACAACCTCGGATCTTTGGTTCATCGCCATCTGCGGCGCCATCGCCATCTGCACGATGATTCTTCCGGGGATCTCAGGCAGCTTCATCCTGATCCTGCTCGGGAAATATGAGTACATCATGAACGCCGTCAGCGAGTTGAATATTCCCGTCCTGGTCGTGTTCGCCATCGGTTGCGCCGTCGGGATCGTGGCTTTCTCGAAATTCCTGCATTGGCTGATCGGCAAACACGAGCGGCCGACCCTCCTAGTTCTGATCGGTTTCACGATCGGGGCCCTGGTCAAAGTCTGGCCATGGGCGGACAAAGCCGCCCGCGAGGCCGCCAACATCTTCATCGGCGCCCCGGAAGGCGCTCTCCACATAGGCGGAGCCATCCTCTGGGCCATTATCGGCGCCGGCCTGGTGCTGAGCCTTGAGTGGGTCTCCAGAAAAGATAGCCGGGGCGATTTGTAGTTCTTTTTCGGAAAATACGTATATTTGCAGTCCGCTTTTCAAGAAGCGGTTGTCGGTTCCGTAGCTCAGCTGGATAGAGCAACAGCCTTCTAAGCTGTGGGTCTTGGGTTCGAATCCCAACGGAATCACAAGAGGGTGACGCCGCGGTCAATGACCGTGGCGTTTGCCGTTCAAGGGGAAAAGTTGTAACTTCACAGTCGCTATGACGCTGTTCCTGACAGGAAGCCCGACAAGATACGGCGAGGACCATTTCACCTCTGACAATGGCTTTCTCGACCGCGTGAAAGCGGAGTTACCCGAGAGGCCGTTCACGCTGCTAGTGAGCGCCGCCCCGGACGACATGGCTTTCACCGGCTCGGTCTTGAAAGGAATGACGGATTGCATATTGAGATCCGGCATTACTCCCAGCGAGATAGTGATGTTGGACCGGCGTAACGCGTCCGAGGCCCAGGATCTTGTCAGAAAGGCCGATTGGGTCGTCCTCTGCGGAGGACATGTCCCGACACAGAACCGCTTCATCCACGAGATCGGCCTTAAGGACCTGTTGAAGGGCTTCGATGGAGTCGTCATGGGATGCAGCGCCGGCAGCATGAACTGCGCCGACATGGTGTATTCCCACCCGGAGCTGCCCGGAGAGGCCGTCGATCCCGGCTACAAGCGCTGGCTCAGGGGCCTGGGCCTGACCGACATCAATCTCATCCCCCATTACCATCAAGTCCGGAACGTCGTACTGGACGGCAAGCGCCTCTTTGAGGATGTGATCTACCCCGACAGCCACCGCCACCGCTTTTACACTTTCCCGGACGGGGGATTTGTTTTGGTCAAAGACGGAAGGTCAACCCTTTTCGGGGAGGCTTGGGAGATCACCGGAGGCGGCATGAGAAAAGTGACTGAAGAGAATAAAACATATAACTTCGTGAATCTGGTTTTCATTTCACCTCATTTCCCAGAGAGCTACTGGCAATTCTGCGCCGGGGCTAAAAGAAACGGTGTCAACGTTTTAGGAATAGCGGACACCCCTTGGGAGAATCTCCCTTGGCAACTCAGGGAAAACCTTACGGATTACTACAAGGTCAACAATCTGGAGGACTATTCAGAGATGTACCGGGCCGTCGCCTGGTTCGCCCATAAATACGGGAAAATCGACTGGATCGAGTCCAACAACGAATACTGGCTCGAGCAGGACGCCCGACTCAGGACCGACTTCAATGTCACCACCGGCATCAAGACGGACCGTGTCGCGGCGATCAAGAACAAATCCGAGATGAAAAAATATTACCGCAAGGGCGGCATCCCAACGGCCCGGCAGATAAAATGTTCCGAGGGTCTGGACGCGGTCAAAGCCTTCGTGGGCAAGACCGGCTTACCAATCATCGCCAAACCAGATAACGGAGTCGGGGCGACGGGCACTTTCAAAATCAACTCGACAGAGGAGCTGGAAGGGTGGTTCAAGGACCACCAAGACAATTATCAACTATTTGTGATAGAAGAGTTTATCACAGGGCTTCTGGTCTCCTACGACGCGATATTCAATGACAAGATGGAGCCTGTTTTCGAGAATAACTCCGTTTTCCCCACCCCGGTCATGGATATCGTCCACGGCAATCTTGACACCTGTTATTGGACCAACAAGGTCGTTCCGGAGAAATTGGCCTCGATCGGCAGGCGCACAGTCAAGGCCTTCGGGATAACGAACCGCTTTGTCCATCTTGAGTATTTCCAACTCGACAGGGACCGGGAAGGCCTCGGCAAGAAAGGCGATTATGTGGGATTGGAAGTGAATATGCGGCCTCCGGGAGGATTCACGCCTGACATGATGAACTACGCCCACTCGACGGACGTGTTCCAGATCTGGGCCGACATGGTCGCCTTCGGCGAGCGCCGTAAAGGCTTCGGAGAGCAATATTACTGCGCCTATGTAGGACGGCGGGACACTCACACCTACAAGCATTCCCACCAAGAGGTCATTGAGCGCTACGGGGACCGGATCACTCTTTGCGCCCGCATGAGCGCCGCCCTCGCTGACGACCTCGGAGACCGGGTTTACATCGCCCGCCTCCCCGAACGGCAGGACATCGATGACTATTTCCGCTATTTAACCGAGTAATTAATCGCCTTGAGTTATCTCCAGATGATGGGCGATGACGTGGTTGTTGCTAATATAACGGACAAGATACACCGTCTCTCCTGCCACTTCATATTCATTGAAAAAGACATACCAAGTAGTACGCTTGTTCTTTGTGAACGAGGCGTATAGCATATTCCAAATAACTCATGTATCCCGCTCATAAAGAATATCAACCAACTCGACAAACTGCTGGCTGACCTCAGGAAGAAACAGCACTCTCATTCTCCAACAGCCTTAGCAGAATCCTTTCTTTCATACAATTCGGTAAGTCCTTCACGGACCTTAGCCAATACCTCCTCAACCGTAACCGCTCTAGCCAAATCATACTCTACGGGATTCTGCTGGGCTACAAGGACGAATGTCTCGTTCTTCCCCCTCTGGATGACCACCTGCTCTTTCTTGGCGATATCCAGATACTTTTTCATATTGCCGCGTAGCTCCGCTGAACTGATAACGACCATCGTTTTTTCAAAATATAAGTACATTATAATGTACAAATATACAAAAAAAACAATTTCTAACAACAACAATTCCCTACGGCAACTCGTCGAAGCCGAGGACGCGGACGCCGGAGGCCTGGGCGGTGGCGAGGATCCGCTCCAGCCACACGGTCTTCATGTCGATGCGGTTGGCGTCCGGCAAGATGGCGTGCGAGCCATAAACGAAGACCTCCTTACGCTCGCCCGCCCTACGGACGCAGGCCAAGATGTCCTCGATGTCCGTGCCGTACGCCTCCCCCGCGAAAGCGGCGTTCAACCTGAATCGCATGGGTGACTCGTCGGAAGGGAAAAACGCCTTGTCGACAGTATGGATAGGCGGTAGGCCCTTATGGATCTCGCCCGTCTCGTCGAAGGGCGCGACGTCATCCTGGCCGCCCCGGACATGGGCGAAGCCCCGCTTCTTGAACAAGGCGTCCGTCTCGTCATTGCAACGGCAATAAGGATAGGCGTAAGAGGTGATCGGGATATTCGCCGCCCGGCAGGCCTCCAGCTGAGGCTCAATCTCCTCCTTGTAGAAGATGTCGCCCCCCTTGGCCGCCACCTCCTCGTCGGCGAAAGCGTGACGAAGCCCGTGCAAGCCTATGGAATGCCCGGCCTCGGAAAGCCGTTTCATGGCCCGGACGGCCTCACCGTCGATCGGACCCGAAACGAAGAACGTGGCGTGAGCGCCATATTTCTCGAATAAAGGAATGGCTTCTATCCAGGAGTCGAAGTTACGGTCGTCGAACGAGAGGACGAGCAGTCCGGTGTTCTCAGGTCGCCTGGAGCATCCCGCCGCCAGGGTGAGAAGGACACAGAGAGTTATGAAGAGATTTCTTTTCATGCCTAAAAATAAGAAAATTTGTTTTCTTATCTTTGTGTTGTTCTGAAAATCAAACGGCGATGAAAAAACTCCTGAGACTTATCGTGGCCGTGGCGGCCATATTCCTGATTGTAAGATATTGCACCAACAATCTGGGAAGCGTGATCACTCTTCCCGGAGGAACCGGCGGGAGTGACACCGAGGATAACGGCGGCTGGTTCAGCCCGAAAAAGGATTCCGGGACCAAGGACAACACCGAGAAGACGGTTCCTGATGACATCTCGGATCTGGAAAGGCAGCTTGGCATCGGAAATGACGATGACTCACCGGCTTCCGTCAACATTCCCTCGACCACCGCGACCCCGTCGACTCCTCTTACCTTCAAGGGGATTCCCATCAAGGGTTCTCTCTCCGCGTTCGGGAACGAGCTGGTCAAGGCAGGGTTCAAGAGCGCCGGCAACGGCACCTACACAGGAGACTTCGCCGGATACGGCGGCTGCAAGATAACCCCTTCCGGAAACAATCCTGTCAAGGAGGTCAGGGTTGACTTCCCGGTCATCTCGGATTGGGACACCCTGGAGAAATCTTATGACTCGCTTCAGGCCTCACTCACCCAGAAATACGGGATTGAGCCGAAGACTTCCCAGGGCAGCAATCTCGCCGTCTATGAACTTCCCAACGGCACCATATCCCTGGACGCCGACGTGAAGAACCAATCCTCCTGGCACGTCATATTGAAGTACACCAACTCGTCTTCAACACTGATCGCGCCAGGGAATAATCCGATCGATGATCTTTAGCGGGGACTAGACCACGGGCAGTTTCCAGGGCTCGCGGTAAGTCTTGCAGAGGTAGGTGTCCGCCTCGGCGTCGTGGAACGTCTTGCCGTCCCATGAGAGTTTCTTGCCCGTGCGGTAAGCGATATTGCCGAGATGGGCGAACTTGGCGATGTGGGCTCCGATCTGGATGCTCGCGTTGCAGTTGAAGTTCCTCTCCTTGATGCAGGCCAGATGGTTCTTGACATGGAGATTGAGCCCGCCCTCTCCATAACTCTTCTGAAGCTCCACCGGCTCCATCCTCTCTACCCCATACACGCGCTCGGGGATGACTTCCCAACCGTTGCGGTCAATCACCAAGGTGCCGTTCTCACCAACGAAACCGAGACCGTGGTTGCGGCCATAAGCCCCGTCGTCGATGCCGATGGCATGGTCCCACATCACGGTGAAATCATTGAAGGTGTAGATGGTCTGGAGAAGGTCAGGAGTCTCGCAGGCGTCGTCCGGATAGCCGAACTTGCCGCCGGAGGCCATGATGCTGTTCGGGGCCGTGACATTCATGCCAAAGAGGGCGTAATCCAGGAGATGGACGCCCCAGTCTGTCATCAGGCCGCCGGCGTAATCCCAGAACCACCTGAAAGTGAAGTGGAAACGGTTGGGGTTGAATGGACGCTTGGGGGCGGGGCCAAGCCACATGTCATAATCCACGCCTTCGGGAACCGGCTGGTCGGGCTTGACCGGAATAGAGGGACACCAACCCTGATATGAGAAGACTCTCACCGTGCGGATCTTTCCGAGCTTCCCGCTGTGGACAAACTCCATGGCGTCCTGCCAGTGAGGGTCGCTGCGCTGCCACTGGCCAACCTGGACAACTCTCTTGTACTTCTCGGCGGCGCGGACCATGATGTTACACTCCTCGATGCTGTTGCCGAGAGGTTTCTCGCAATAGACATCCTTGCCGGCCTCGCAGGCGGCCACCAACTGGAGGCAGTGCCAATGATCCGGCGTGCCGATGATGACCACGTCTATGTCCTTGTTGTCGATGAGTTTCCGCCAGTCTTTGTAGAGATGGGCCACCTTCTTGCCCTGGATCTTCTCCGTGTCCGCGGCACGGCGCTCCAGCACCCCGCTGTCGATGTCGCATAGCGCTATACAATCGACTTCTGGATTTCGCAGGAAGGCCTGCAAGTTGGTGAAACCTTGACCATTGCAGCCGATCAGTCCCAAATGGATCTTATCGTTGGCGCCCACAGGTTTAGCGGCCATGCGGACCATCATGGGGCTCAGCGTGAGGCCGGCGCCGAGAACGGCGCTCTTCTCCAGAAACTCTCTTCGTGTCATATCGTAAGTGGTTTTAGTGTCATTTTCCTCGAACTCAAATATAGTCATTATTTAACAGTGTCACAATGGTGTCTCGCGGACGTTTTCTTGCTATTTTTCCGAAAGTTCCTTATCTTGAAACCGTTAACCTTAAGTTTTTTTGAATATTCGTGACTTATGAGAAAGCTTTCGTTGACTGTTGTCCTCATTCTCTCGTGCCTTGGCCTCTTCGCCCGGGAGAGGAAAGCGGTGATAATCATCGCTGACGGCATACCCAAAGACGTGGTGGAGAGGCTTCACGTCCCGGTGATCTATGACATCGCCAGGACCGGGGCTTTCGGAGACAGTTTCGTCGGGGGAGAGGTCGGGATGTACAACGAGACCCCGACAATCTCGGCTGTCGGTTACAACACCATGCTGACCGGAGTCTGGGCTAACAAGCATAATGTCTTCGGCAACGACAACCTGTCGCCGAACTATCATTACTGGTCCATATTCAAGATCGCCAAAGAGCAGAAGAAGCCCCTGACCACCGCCATATTCTCCAGTTGGACGGACAACCGCACCGTCCTTCTCGGCGAGGGCAAACCGGAGACCGGCGGAATGGCAATCGATTATGTGTACGACGGTTACGACCTCGACGAGAAGAACTTCCCTCATAAGGAGAAGGACTTGCATGTCTTCGACTACGACGAGAGGGTGTCCGTCGAGGCGGAGAGATGCATCCGGGAGAATGGGCCGGACCTGAGCTGGGTCTATCTTTGGTACACGGATGATGCCGGGCACATGTACGGCGACGGGGCGTATCTGGACGAATATGTGCTGAAGGCGGGGGAGCAGATCGAGAGGGTCTGGAGGGCTGTCCAGTACCGCCAGAAGACTTTCGGGGAGGATTGGTTGATAATAGTGACGACAGACCACGGACGAACCGTGAACGGCAGGGGTCACGGCGGGCAGTCGGCCCGGGAAAGGAAGACTTGGATCTCGACGAACCAGAAGGTGAACAAACGGTTCAAAGAAGGGAAGGCGGCCATGGTCGACATCAACCCGAGCGTTTGCGAGTTCCTCAGGATGGAGGTCCCGGAGGAGGTTGGCATGGAGCGTGACGGGATCCCCTTCTTCGGCAAGACAGGAATAAGCGACCTTGACGTCAGGGTTTATGACAGGGAGGTCATCCTGCGCTGGAAAGCCTCCCGGAAAAACGAGCCTGTCAGCGTCTACGCCTCGCCCTCGGACGAGTTCAAGACAACAGGTAAAGAGGACTGGATCCACCTCGGAGACCTTAAGGCCGGGGCGGAGGAATTCCGGTACTACCTCGACAAGATAGGCAAGTCCACATTCTACAAATTCGTGGTCGCGGGAGAGAAAGAGAGTGTTAACCGTTGGTTTAAAATATGATGACTCACAATCGTTTCCATAAGTTATTCTTACTTCTGGCCATCCTGGCCATAGGGTCATGCTCGTCTCCGATCAGGCATCCGGACTGGGCGCCCGATGTGAAGAAAGCCCTCAACGACTTCATCCGCCAGGAGGGTAACAAGGCCGTGCGGGACTATGTCGTCTTCGACTTCGACAACACATGTTCCATCTTCGACATCTCCGAGCAGCTGATGATCTACCAGCTGGAGACAATGAGTTTCGGACTCGATCCGGAGGCTTTCTCGGCCATGGCGACCGCCGGTATGGAATCTTACCCTGAGAGCCTTCAGGAGATATTAAGCGGCCTTTCCGGATCGTATCGCGATCTTTATTCCCGCTTCGGGCCGTTCACCGTCAATGGCGTCGACGCTGGGACGGAGGCCCGGATGGCGGAGGATCCCGCCTGGAAGGATTTCGCTGTCAAGATGGGCCGGATGTACTATGATCTTCAGGAATATATGACCGCCGACGAGGCTTACCTATGGACCATGGGGTGGTTCGCGGGAATGACCGGGAACGAGGTCTATGACATGGCCATGAGGTCGCACCTGCTCTATGGGCCGAAAGAGACAGCCCGGCGCTCCTGGATGGGAACGGAGTCGTCCCACTCCTGGATCGACGGGGTCTGCGTGACCGAGAATATCCGGGAACTCTGGAAAGCCCTGGACGAGAACGGCTTCGATGTCTGGGTCTGCTCGGCCTCGGAAGTCTCCCCGGTCATGGCGGCCGTGGACGCTTTCGGCCTCCACGACTATTGCAAAGGGGTCATCGCGATGACCATGGCGAGGGACTCGGCCGGAAGGTATCTTCCTGAATATGACTACATTGACGGCCCGGCTTACCTCGCGCTAGACGACGGTGGCTGGATCCGGGACTCTATCCCGACCGGCACAAGGCCCATGGGCCCGGGAAAGGTGGAGGCCGTCAGGAAATGCCTTGTCCCGAGATATGGAGGCAAGGGGCCGGCGGCCGGATTCATGGACTCGACCGGCGATTTCAACTTCTGCACAGAGTTCGCCTCGACAAGGCTCGCCGTCTGTTTCAACAGGGCCAGCAGGAAAGTCACCGACGGCGGAGGGCTCATCGCCGAGGTCGCGATGTACGAGAAAGAGGCTCTCAAGTACAACCTCAGGAAGGCTGGACGTCACTCGGACATCTACTACGTCCTTCAAGGCCGTGACGAGAACGGGCTCAGGAGCCTCAGGCCGTACCAGACCACCTTGCGGCTCGGAGAGTCCACTCCCAAGCTTTTCGCCGGGGAAGAGAACCTCGCCAGTCTTGACTATTTCAAGAAGAACAAACTGACCGTCAAGGAGATACTGGAGACGTTCTGCCTCAGAACCGACGCCTCTGATCCCTCCAATCCCCTCGGGTTCACCTATGGCTTCCTCAACTCGTACGACGGGTACCGGAGCAAGGAATAAGAAAAATTGCCTATCTTCACGAAGTTTTTTTAACACGATCTGTTATGTACTCTTTTGTCCAGGACGGAAACACCTTTGTGGTCAGCGTGGATAACCACCAGGAAGTCGTGGCGGCCCTCGCCGCCTTTTGCGAGGAAAACGGGATCATGGCCGGTGAGGTGAGCGGCATCGGGGCCGTCAACCAGGCCACGCTACGCTTCCTCGACCCGACGACCAAGAAATATGTCGACAAGACCTTCGAGGAGCAGATGGAAATCTCCAGCCTTGTCGGGAACATCTCCGAGAAAGACGGGAAACCCTATCTCCACATCCACGTCAATCTCGGCCGCAGGGACTACACGGTGATCGGAGGTCATCTTCTTTGCTGCACCCTGAACGGGGCTTGCGAGCTGGTTGTGAGGAAGTTCGACTGCAAGGTCGGGAGGCGTTTCGACCCTGGGACCGGCCTGAATCTTTTCGATTTTTGATGGAGACAATCAACATCATCCATTGCGCTGTCGAGGAAGTCGGCCTGTGGTTCGAAGGTCAGGACGCCAGCGATCATGTGTTCATAGTCTGCGACCGGAACGTGAGGCCCCTTGTGGACAGGACAGGAATCAAGGCGAAGGGGATTTATGAGATTGACGCCGACGAGGGTTCGAAAGACTTCGTGACGGTGACCGACATCTGCCGCTGGCTGATGGAGCTTGGCGCCGACAGGAGCTGCATCGTGGTCGGAATCGGAGGAGGAGTCACCACCGACATCACCGGTTTCTCCGCCTCGGTCTATAAAAGAGGCGTCCGGTTCGCCTTCGTGCCCACCACCCTTCTCTCCCAAGTCGACGCCGCCATCGGGGGCAAGAACGGGGTCAATCTTGACTCGTTCAAGAACATGATCGGGGTCATCCGCCAGCCTGACGCTGTCTTTATTTGTCCGGAACCTCTTGACACTCTGCCATATACCCAGATTGTCAGCGGTGCCGCCGAGCTTTTGAAGACCTTCCTCATCGACAATTCGAACAACCTTTACGAGAAGGCCGTCGAGACACTCACCCGGGTCAGGGAGGCCGGCGGGAAGCTGGACGGGCATTCGGAAAACCTCGGGTATCTCATCTCCGGGGCAGCCGCCGTCAAGGCGGGAATAGCCGGAAGGGATCCCTTCGAGAAAGGGGAGAGGCGCCTTTTGAATCTCGGCCACACCTTCGGCCACGCCATCGAGAAAGAGTCCGGGGAGGTTATCCCTCACGGCAACGCGGTCTCCATGGGTATTATCCTCGCGGCGCGGCTCTCGGAAAAGCTCGGCTTGGCCGAGAAAGGCCTCGCCGGGCGGCTGGAGGCTGATTTCAAGGCTTGCGGGATGCCGACAGAATGCCCGTTCCCGGTCGAAAGGCTCACCGGAGCCATGAGGAAAGACAAGAAGGCGGAGGGTGAGCTTGTCCATTTCGTCCTTCCCTTGACAATAGGGCGAGTGGAGACAAGAAGCATCTCCCCCGACGACGTGACACGACTTCTTCAGGAATAAGCCATGATCTGTGTGACCCTGCAAAACCGCTCCCTCGGGGAGATCCAGGATATTCTCGAGAAAAGCGATCCCGTCATCCGAATGGCCGAGATCCGTCTCGACAGGTGTCCGCTTGACGAGGATGAGATCGAGGAGTTGTTCTCGACATCCGACACTCCCCTGATCGCCACTTGCAGGGTGGCCGGGGACGGAAGCGGGACTTGGGAGGAGGCGGAGGCCAGACTCCAGGCCGCGATCGAGGCCGGGGCGGCGTTCATCGACCTGGAGATAGAGGCTCCTAAGGAGATCGGGAAACGGTTGCGCCGCGCTTGCAGCGAATATGGCACCAGGATGATCCGCTCCTGTCATTTCTTCGACAGGACGCCTTCTGAGGAGGATCTCCGGCTGACCGCGGAAAAATGCGGGAAGTTCGGAGGAGAGATTGCGAAGGTCGTGGCCACGGCCTCGAACGGGGAGGATGTGGAGAGGATCCTGTCCCTCTATAATGAGTACACTGAAGGCCGGCTGATCGCCTTCGCGATGGGCGAGGCGGGAAAAGCCAGCAGGCTTGAGTGCCTGCGCCGCGGCGCCCCCTTCACCTACGCCGCTCTCTCGGAAGAAGAGGCTGCGGCTCCCGGCCAGTGGGCATATTCAGGGATGGTCAAGGCTCTCGGCATGGCAAACGATTGTCAGACGGCTCGGGATGAAGCCCCGGCACCTCTCAGAATGCCCGCATCCAAGAGTTTCGCCCAGAGGGCGATCATAGCCTCCGCGCTGGCCTCTCGGTCAAAGAACCCCGGGGAAGCGCGGGAATCCCTGCTGACAGGCTACTCCCCCTGCGGCGACAGCGAGGCGGCGTTAAGAGTCGCCGAGGTGATCAGGAACGGGGTGGACAATCCACCCAAAACCATCCACGTCGGCGAGTCCGGCCTGCTGGCCAGGCTGATGATACCGATAGTGGCCGCCCTCCAGAACCAGGAAGGTTGGCCAGAGACGGTGAATATAAGCGGCGAGGGGACCCTTCCGTCCCGTCCGTTGAAAGGCGCCTCCGAGATAATGGCCAGGTTCGGGACGGTCTTGAGACCTCTCGGGGACCAGGTCCCCGGGGACATCAAAGTGCCGCTTTCGATCCAGGGGCCCCTGCTCCCGGGTAAAGCGGACATATCAGGGAAAGACGGCTCGCAATTAATCTCGGGCCTCCTGATGGCCCTGCCCCTTCTCCAAGGAGACTCCACCATCCATGTGCGGGATCCCAAGAGCATTCCCTACATGTTCATCACAGTCGATGTCCTGCGGAAATTCGGGATCAGGATCGGCAGCGAGATGGAGGGGGACGAGGAGTTCCTGGAGACCCAGGACTGGAGCCATTGCACAGGTATCACATTCAAAATCAAGGGTAGACAGACGTACAGACCGGCCTCTTTCGAGATAGAGGGAGACTGGAGCGCCGCCGCCAATTTCCTGGTCGCCGGGGCTGTGTTCGGGAAAGTCAGGATCCAAGGGCTGGACACACGATCCCTCCAGGCGGACATCTCGATAATGGACATCCTTATGGACGCCGGGGCAAGCCTTTCCCAGGAAGAGGAGACCGGCGTTATCACGGCGCAGAGGGCTCCCCTACGGGCTTTCGACACCGACCTCGGCAATTGCCCTGACTTGTTCCCTATAGTCTCGGTACTCGCGGCGTTTTGCAACGGGGTCAGTCATATTCTCGGATTCAAGAGGTTGGCGGGGAAAGAGAGTGACCGGGGAAAGGCCATTCTCGAGACCATGGCCAAGATGGGGGTGAGCGCCTACGCCGAGGGCGACCTCCTCACGGTCGAGGGACACTCTTTGGAGAACCGGATCCTCAACGGGACCCTTCTCAGGAGCGGGGAATATTCCTCATTCCACGACCACAGGATGGCCATGGCCCTGACCGTCGCCTCCCTCGGGGCGGACGGCCCCGTCATCATCGACGACACGGCCTGTGTGGCCAAATCATTCCCCGGATTCTTCGAGACCTGGAGTCTCGCCTCGGACTTGAAGCCTATCGCAGGCTGAATCGGTGCAGGACAGAGTGACGCGGCTCCCTGGGCGTGTGAAGGACGAGATACACCCATTTCCCGTGAATATCTATTCCCTCCGGCTCGTTGACAAGCTCGGTGATATTCTTCGAGACTATGATCTTCTTGTCTTGAAGGTCGACAATGTGCAGGAAGTGGTCGTAGGGCGGGTAGCCGTCGGGAAGGAAGGCGTAGCGCCCGCGGACAAAGCTGCCTTGCCAGATATTTATTCCCTCGTCCAGCCGAGTCTCGTCAAGGACATCGGCGTCGGTAAGGTGAACTTCTCCTGAAGCGTCTGATTCAGAGAGCTTTGGAAGCTTAAACTTCTTAAGGAGCTTGTACCCGCCGTTTATTCCGCCATAGGTGTAGATGAACCCGTTCTTGGCGTCAAGGCACCAGTCAATCGTGCCGGCATAGCCGCTCCCGTTGTAATATATTCTCTGTACGACACGGCTCCCTTCGAGATTGATGTCAGTGACATAGCAGCAACTCGTCCCTCCGCATTCGGAGATGTAGAGCAGGGGGAACCTGGAGCCCTTTGAGGCTTTCTCCACCCCGAAACAGGCGTTGTTGCAATGGCCGGTGTTGCCGGGCATCATGAAACTGTTGACATAGGTTTTCCTCTTCATGTCGAAGATGCAGCACATGCCTTTGTCGTGCATGACGAAAGCGTACCTGCCATGCATGGCGAAGCCTTGGGTGGAGCCCTTCACCTCCACGTCCTCGGGAGTCCAGTCGGCGAAATCACAGATCAGCTCACTCTTGAGGGACGGGTTGAACGGCTTCTTTCCCTGAGCCGCGGCGGCTGAGCAAACCAGGACCGCGGCCGACAGCAAAAACAATCTCTTGATCATTCTCATAACTTTTTTATGGCAATTCCGGGGCTATGATCTTTCCGATGGCCTCTGTCTCTATCAGAAAGCCATCGTGCCCGTACGGAGTCTCGATTTGATGATATCTGGCGCCGGGAACCATCTCGGCCCAAGGCCTCATGTCCTCGGGAGGGAACAGCTCGTCAGAGGACATGCAGACAAAGACGCAGTCCGCCTTGATCGAGCCAAGGACAGCCTTCACTCCTCCCCGGCCCCTGCCGACATTGTTGCTGTCCACCTGGTCGCAGACGTAGAGGTAGGAATAGGCGTCCCACTCCTTCACGAATTTGGAGCTCTGGTGGCGGTAATACGAGCCGGCCTTGTCGGCGAACATCACATCGTCAGAGTCCTCGACCTGCTTGAACAGCCCCTCCTCGCAGCGGTAAGTCAGAAGGGCGATAGTGCGGGCCGACCTCAACCCGTCCATTCCTCCCTTGAGGCTCTTTCTCTCCTTGAAAGACGGGTCGGCGTAAAGAGCCATCTTCATGGCGGCGTTGAATCCTGTCAGCCAAGGGGTCACCCTCGCTCCGGTGGCGATGAAGAAGACCTTGTCGAACAACTCCGGCTTCCAAGCCAGCCAGTCGAAGGTCATGAAGCCGCCCATCGACGTGGACACGATCATGTCGATCTTGTTGATCCCCAAATGCTTCCGGAGAAGATCAAAGGCCTCGACCGTGTCGTGGACGGTCACTTTGGGGAAATCAAAAAAATATGGTTTGCCGGTCGCGGGATTGGTGGACGCGGGCCCGGAGGAGCCGCAGGCCGAGCCGAGGACGTTGGCGCAGATCACGAAATATCTGTCCGTGTCAATTATTTTACCAGGCCCCACAAGGGCGGGCCACCACTCCCCCTCGGCGTCCGACGAGGCGGTGAGAGCGTGGCACAGCCAGATCACCTTGTCGCCCTGGCGATAAGCCCTGGGGGAGGTGTGGTACACCACCTCAAGGTTGTCTATCGAACCTCCCGCCTCGAACCCGAAAGAGCCGGAATGCCTGTACGTGTGTCTTATCATTTCTCGTTCAAAGGGGTGAAGGAATACCCTTTCCCGCGGAGCTTCTTGATCAGTTCGGGGAGCTGGTCGTAGAACTTGTCGGTCCGGGACGCCTCAGTGCCCAGATGGATGAGCATGATGTGTCCGGAGAGGCCGTCAGGGTCTTCCTTCTCACATTTCCATATCTTCTCAAGGATAGTCTTGCTGCTGTAATAGTTTTTCATGTCAGGGGTGGTGTAGTCCCCGTTGGTGAATGTGCCGTGGGTGTAGTTGACCACCTGAAGGCCAAGCTCCCTCGCCCAAGAGGAGATTGTGGAGTTGTAGTGCTCGTAGGGAGGGATAAAGTAAGGGGCGTCGGTGATCCCGAACGACCTCATCAGGGAATAGCTCTTGAACATGTCCTCCTGGAACTCTTCCTTTGTCACGAGGAGGGAGTCCTTCCCGGCTCCCCAGGGAGCGTACAGGAGGTGGCCGTAGGAATGGCTTCCGACATAGTGGCCGTCGGCTACAAGGCGCTTGATGACTTCCGGGAACTTCTCGTAGAACTCTCCGGTGAAGAAGAATCCGCCACGGATATTATTGTCTTTCAATGTCTTGATGATCTTGTCAGCCCCGTCGGCCTTATCGGCCGCCGTGAACACGAAATCAATGTGCTTGACCGAAGGATCCGTCCTCACAATCCCCCCATCGACATACACATTCCTGTCGGCCGCGGAGCCGGCTATGGGAGAGGAAGACCGTAGCCACCCTCGGCTCGTGAGAGGGAGGGGCCCGCCGGCATCGCCGGTGGGAGGGGCCGAGCGAAGCGAGGAGTCTGACTCCCCATAGCCGGCTCCGCGGCCGACCATCTCGTAGTAAGAGAGCGGGAAGGTGAGGCAGGCGGTGCCGTCCATCGTGGGCTCGTTGGTGGAATAGTCATGGGTGCTGTCGTGATAGACAAGGTCACCCGGCTGGAACTCCTCGTAGTTGATCCCTCCCTCGGTGCTGATCCCAAGAAGGCTTCCGAATATGGTGGCATAGACCGGGCCGTCCACAAGACCGCCGGTCGTGTTGCCGAGACCGTAACGGACAAGATAGGTGTGAGGCTGGGTCGGATAAACACCGCCGCGGGGCAACTCAACGATCATGCTCACCCCCCAGGGATTGCAACCCAGCAACCAGTCCCTCAAAGAGCCTTCCATCTCCTCATAGGTCCGGTCGCCGGTCAACTCCCTGTAGAGGATGCACTGCGTGAGAAGGGCTGTGGTGAGGTTGTTGGAACACCATATTCCGGGAACGCCATAGAGGAAAGGATGGTCTTTGCCCCGCTCTAGGACACGCTCGATGCCGGTTCTCATATTCCTTATGAACTCGGCCGAGACCTTACCGTCGGCCTCGCTGGCGAGCATGTAGTGACCGATATTCATGAAAGGGTACCATTGGTAATGACGGGCGCTGTCCGCTCCCATCCAGGGCGTGACCGGCTCCTTTCTCCCGAACTCCACCGCCTCAGTGAGGTACTTCCGGTCGCCCGTGAGGCGGTACATCTCGAACGCCCCGAGTTCCATGTCATCCACCCAGTTGTCCTCCTCGTAGATGTACGGGGACAGCACCGAGGCTGTCTGGCAGTTGCCGGGGCTGGCTATTCCGGCGTCGTGGCAATCCTTCGCCTTGGCCCCGATCTTCTCGGCGAACTCCGGATAGAAGGGACGGAGAACCTCAGAGCCGAGAGCGAAGTCGGAGGCGTATTTCCCGGCTATGCTGGCTATTCCCATGGTGGCGTTGGTCAGGCCGTGGCGGCCCCTCTGCTGAGGCTTCCCGGAGGCGAACCACACCGGCCTCTCCTTGCCCTTGCCCCAGCCATAGTCGGCCTGGTCGTCGGAGGGGATCCTCATGCCGACATGGTCGCGGTCGTCGGCGATCTGGTTGTACATCTCCCCCGGAGCCGGATTCATCTTGTCCAGCCACTGAAGTCCCCAGTAGATCTCGTCCACAATGTCAGGGATCCCGTTGCGCCCGGGCTTGCCGTTAGCGAGATGGGTGTCCGGGAAGGCGGCGGGGTTCATCCGGTAGGCGAACATCATCTGGTAGATGGCGTTGGCCGAGGTGGTGGTGTACTGAAGGCAGTCTGAGGCGTCGTGCCATCCGCCGACGACATCCAGGTGTGTGCTGTCCTTGGCAGGATCGGGGTGACCCACGATTATCGCGTCATGGGTGTGGCAGCTGTCCTTGTAGGTGGGGTTCGAGCCGCACCTCTGCTGCCGCATGTAATTCAAGACGAAGTCAGCCGCACCGTCGTACACCCTGTCGTTGACAGGGAAGATCCCGGACTTGGCTCCCCCGGCCTTGATGTAATAAGCTCCCGGAGTCGACAACCGGCTGAAATTCAGCCTGAAAGTCGATTTCATGCGCCCGAGGGGACCGGTGGCTCTCACGGCGTTTGAGACGAGAGCCGTCTTTCCTGTGAAAGCGTCCACGATCTCGAAGGAGGACACATCCGCCTGATCCTCGCAAAGGAGGACGGCCACTTTTGTGGAACTCGGGAGATAACCCAACTGGTTGGTCCTGATCCATGATCCGGCGAGCGCGGGAACGGAGCCGAGAACAAGGATGAACGCTAAAAGGATTGAGGTCTTTTTCATTTTGATGATCCGCTTAATTTGTCCACCAGCGCGGAGCAGACGATGTTGTCGGTCGTGTTCAACAAGGTGGCGGGAATATCGACAAGGGTGCTTATCACGATGAGAGTCGCCGCGAAACCCGGGTCTACCCCGAGGATCGAGCAGATGAGGATCTCCCCCGTCAAGCCGCCCACGGGGATAGCCCCGACCACGAGGCTGGTTATTATGGCTATCCCGACAATCTCAAAACAGCCGTAACCGCTCAGGCCGTAGAACGCCACGGCGAAGATTATTTTCAGGACTCCGGACACGACCGAGCCGTCTTTGTGGATGTTTATTCCGAAAGGGATCACCGACTCGGCGACCGACTCGTTGACTCCCATGGCTTTCGCGGCCTCGATGCCGGCCGGAATGGTGGCGGCGCTGGAGCAGGTGGACACGGCGATGAGCGAGGGGGGCGTGATATTCGTCCAGTAGGACTTCAAGGCCGAGGGGCCTCCCGAGGCGCTGATGTACACCGAATTGACAATGAAGAAGAGAACCGCGGCGACGACCAGGAATATCAGGACCGTGTTGATGTAGCTCCTGATGATGCTGCCTCCAAGACCGCCGATCAGATCCGCGAAATAGCAACCGAGACAGACCGGGGCGGCGTACATGATCAGTCTCATGAACCGCATGACCACCGACATGCCGCTCTCGAGGAATCTCGCCATCGGGGCGCCTTTCTCCCCGCAAAGCGACACGGCAGCCCCGAGAAGGGCCGAGAACAGGATCATGGGCAACAGGTTATCACGACTGAGCAATTTCGGGAAATCGCTGACTGTGAACATGTTTTCCACTGTCTCCAGGAAAGGTCTCCCGGCGAGGGCGATCCCGGCGATCCCGGATCTCTCCGGAGGGATCTTGGTGGCGAAAGAGCCCAGGGGATTCCAGAACTCGCAGAGCGCCCAGGTGAGCGCGCCGGCCACAGCGGATGTCACCAGGAAAGCGGCCAGTGACAGCCCCAGCACTTTCCAGACCTTTTTTTCCCCGGTCATCCTGCAGACCGAGGAGGAGATGCTGAAGAACACCAAGGGAACCACCAAGGCGAACATCATGTTCAGGAATATCTCGCCGATGGGCTTGACAATCGAGGCCGCCGGCCCGAAGATGTAGCCAAGAACCGCTCCTGTCAAAACTCCGAGGAGCAGCGGCAATGTCTGGAGATAAACGCGTTTCCCGCTCATTATGATAATCATTCTTGGGGGTTCAATACACAAATATACCGATTAGTTTTCTTAATTTTGTAAGAACATTTGTAATTTGAACATGAGTCGGCTTTATTCCAGCGGCGTCAGGGTCGGGAACGGCTACGATGTCCACGCTTTGAGAGAGGGGCTTCCCATGCGGCTTTGCGGAGTGGATATCCCCTCAGGGAAAGGGTTCGTGGCGCATTCCGACGGGGATGTCGCGGTCCACGCCCTCTGCGACGCCCTTCTCGGGGCGGCCGCTCTCGGCGACATCGGTCTCCATTTTCCCGACAGCGACCCTAAGTACAAGGGAATAAACAGCCTGGAGTTGCTCTCCAAGGTCGTCGCCATGCTCAATTCCCCGGTCCCTGAGCCTGTCGAAGGGCCGGCGGCCAGATACATCATCTCCAACGTGGACATCACCATCGCTCTTCAGGAACCAAAGTTGCGCCCGTACATCGACTCGATGAGGGAGACCCTGGCGAGCGTGATGGGCCTGAAAAAGACCCAGGTCAGCGTCAAGGCCACCACGACCGAGCGCCTCGGCTTCGTCGGAAGGGGTGAGGGATGCGAGGTCTGGGCGACTGTCCTGCTTATTACCAAACGCGCTAAAAGACCATTATTCCGGACATGACACCTATTGCTGTGATAATCACTGTCGCGGCCTACTTCGCCGTGATGCTCGCTGTGGGCTGGATATCCTCCCGCGGAGCCGACAACGCTGGTTTCTTCAACGGCGGCCGCAAGGCCCCCTGGTGGATAGTCGCCATCGCGGTGCTCGGGGCGCCCATGTCCGGAGTGACATATGTCTCCGTGCCGGGAATGGTGGGCGTCGGAGGCACCGCCATGGGCTATATGCAGATGGTCCTGGGCTTCTTCGTGGGCTATCTGGTCATCGCCTTCGTCCTGACACCCGTATTCTTCAAGATGAACGTGGCGTCGATCTATCAGTACCTTGAGGACCGCTTCGGGGCAACTTCCCACAAGACAGGAGCCTGGTTCTTCTTCATCTCCAAGATCCTGGGTGCCGCCGTGAGGCTCTACCTCGTCTGCGTGACCCTGCAACTGATGATTTTCGAGCCGCTGGGGCTCCCGTTCCTGCTGAACGTGCTCATCTCGATGGCTATCGTCCTGCTCTACACCTTCAGGGGCGGAGTCAAGTCCGTCCTGTGGACAGACACCCTGAAGACCGTCTGCATGCTTGTCTCCATAGTCCTGGCCATGGTGTTCATAGCCAAGGACTTGGGCCTCGACCTCAAAGGCACCGTGGCAGCCATCAAGGGTAGCGGCTACTCGAAGATGTTCTTCTTCGACGACGTCAACCACAAGGAATATTTCTGGAAGCAGTTCCTCGCCGGAGTGTTCACCGTCGTCGCGATGACGGGCCTTGACCAGGACATGATGCAGAGGACCCTGGCCAGCCGCAACGCCCGCGACTCAAGGAAGAACCTCATCACGGGAGGCCTTCTCCAGATCCCGGTCATATTCCTATTCCTCAGCCTTGGAGTGATGCTGTACCTTTTCGCCGCCCAGAGGGGTATCGCGGAGACAGGTGACACCCTGTTCCCCGCCGTGGCGACAGGAGGCTATCTCCCGACGGTCGTGGGGGTTCTCTTCGTCATCGGCCTTGTCTCCTGCGCCTTCGCCGCCGGCGGCTCCGCCTTGACGGCCCTGACAACATCTTTCACCGTGGACATCGTCGGCACCAAGGGTAAGAGCGAGGAGAAAGTCTCCTCGACGAGGAAGAGAATCCACCTCGTCATGGCGGTCCTTATGGCCGTGGTGATATTCGCTTTCTACCTGCTCAACACCACATCCGTGATAGACGCCGTGTACAAGCTGGCCAGCTACACCTACGGTCCTATTCTCGGGATGTTCGTTTTCGGGTTGCTTTGCAAGAGGGAGGTCAAGGACAAATGGGTTCCTCTGGTGGCAGTCGCGGCGCCGGTCCTCAGTTACATCTTACAGAGCAATTCGGAGCGTTGGTTCGGAGGGTACAAGTTCTCTTATGAGCTATTGATTTTCAACGCTCTCTTCACCGTGATTGGGCTTTGCCTCCTTATAAAGGCAAAAAAAACAGAATAATTTTGCGGATTCAGGATTAATCTCTATTTTTGCAGTCCCGAAACGCGCCTGGCGCGAGTCGAGCGAACCATTGAGATATGGTGTAATGGTAGCACTACAGATTCTGGCTCTGTCAGTGAGGGTTCGAATCCTTCTATCTCAACTCAATGGGGACACGGCGGGGTAGCTCAGCTGGTTAGAGCGTCGGATTCATAATCCGGAGGTCGTGGGATCATGCCCCACCCCCGCTACTACCACAAAACTAGACGATAATGCCAAACGCGTTCCATTATTCGATCGGCAGGAAGCTTATTCAAGCTGTCAGCGGGGCTTTCCTCGTGCTTTTCCTCCTGCTCCACGGCACAATCAATTTCTTCTCCGTAATCGACTCTTTCAAGGGCACTTTCGGCTCTGTGGCCGATGACGAGAAGCTGTTCTCCGCCGGAGACGGCCTGTTCAAGCTCGGTTGCGACTTCATGTCGACGACTTTCATCGACATCATGGTCCCCATCCTTGCCCTTGGCTTGCTCATTCACATTATTTATGGAATAATCATTTCCGTCAAGAACATCAAGGCTTGCGGAGGTCTCAAGCGTTATGAGGCGCAGAGTGTCGCCGCCGCCGACTCATGGGCCGCCAAGAACATGTTCGTCCTCGGTATCGTGATCCTTGGGATCCTGTTCTTCCATCTCGCCCACTTCTGGGCCAAGATGCAGCTTCCGGAGATGTTCGGTGTCGGCAATTTCGAGAACAATCCTTACCTTCTGCTGACCGCGACCTTCGGCAAATGGTGGATGCTCGTGATCTACCTTATCTGGTTCGCCGCGATCTGGCTCCACCTCTGCCATGGCTTCTGGAGCATGTTCCAGACAGTCGGCTGGAACAACCAGATCTGGTTCAAGAGACTCAAGGTCATCGGCGTCATCGTCGCGACCCTGATCGTCCTCCTGTTCGTGTCGACCGCCGTCAACGCCTTCATCCAGGCGAATTTTATCGCGTAAGTGTTGCTTTTTAGGATTATTTTCTTCACTTTCGCGATAAGATGATGACTACGAACAACAATTTCTGGTGGCGCGCTTGCGGTTCAAAGCTGTAAGTCGACCGTCGTAGTTACCATTCTGAGAGACAAAGGTGGCACGCTGACTTACAGCGCGCCACCTTTCTTTTTGTGACTATTTTTAAATTATTAACCCAATAAAAACGAACAACGATGAGACAGAAAAAGTTCTTGCTCCCGGAATCAGAGATTCCCACGAGTTATTTCAACATTCAGGCGGTCATGCCCAACAAGCCCCTGCCCTTCCTTCATCCGGCCACGAAGCAGCCTCTGAAATCAGAGGACCTCTATCCTATCTTCTGCAAGGAGTGCGCGGACCAGGAGCTCAACCAGACCGACGAGTGGATCCCTATTCCGGAAGAGGTGCGTGAGCAGTACGCGGGCTACCGCTGCACCCCTCTTGTGAGGGCATATGAGCTTGAGGAGGCCCTGGGGACTCCGGCCCAAATCTATTTCAAGAACGAGAGCGTGTCTCCCGCCGGAAGCCACAAGCTCAACTCCGCCCTTGCCCAGGCCTATTACGCCAAGAAGCAGGGCATCACCAACATAACCACCGAGACCGGAGCCGGCCAGTGGGGAGGAGCGCTCTCCTACGCCGCGAAGAAGTTCGGCCTGGAATGCGCCGTGTACATGGTGAAGGTCAGCTACAACCAGAAGCCTTACCGCAGGTCCATCATGCAGACCTTCGGCGCCGCCATCACCCCGTCACCGTCCATGTCGACCCGCGCCGGAAAAGACATCCTGACCGTCAACCCCAATGACCAGGGATCCCTGGGCTGCGCCATCTCCGAGGCCATCGAGCTCGCCGTCACGACGCCGAACTGCAAGTACACTCTCGGATCCGTGCTCAACCATGTCTGCCTGCACCAGACCATCATCGGCCTTGAGGCAGAGAAGCAGATGGAGCTCGCCGGTGAATATCCCGACATCGTGATCGCCTGCTTCGGCGGCGGGTCCAACTTCAGCGGCATAGCCTACCCGTTCATGCGCCATAACATCCAGGAAGGAAAGAAGACCCGCTTCATCGCCGCGGAGCCATATTCATGCCCGAAACTTACCAGAGGTAAGTTCGAATATGACTTCGGCGACGAGTCCGGCCTCACCCCTCTCCTCCCGATGTACACCCTTGGTCACACCTTCAAGCCCGCCACCATCCACGCCGGAGGACTCCGCTATCACGGGGCCGGTGTCATCATGTCGCAGCTGATGAAGGACGGGTTCATGGAAGCCGTTGACATCGAGCAGCTTGACTCCTTCAAGGCCGGCGTCCTCTTCGCCCGGACAGAGGGTATCATCCCCGCTCCCGAATCCTGCCACGCCATCGCCGCTACCATCAACGAGGCCCTCAAATGCAAGGAGACCGGCGAGGCGAAGACCATTCTCTTCAACCTCTCCGGACATGGTTTCGTGGACATGGGCGCCTACGACCAGTACTTCTCCGGCGAGATGGGCAACTACCACGTCTCCGACGAGGATCTCGCCAAGTACATCAAATCCGCCGACGAGCTGAATAAGTAGCTCAAGGGACATTCTCCCGAATAAAAAAGCCTGGTCGAGATGGCCGGGCTTTTTATGTGTTTTTCCCGTTGACTATGCCATCTGTCTCCTCTTCAGGAAAACCTATTTCGACCGCCTATGGAGCAATAAAAATGTCTTCGGGCTAATTGATTGATTTTTTGCGATGTTTTTCGGAGAATTACTTCTCTGAAAGACTTTTTTTGTATATTTGGAGAGACATAATAAAGAAGACGTGAACTACACGTTTTTGTCTTTGGCTATCTGGAAACTTCGCAACTTTCTTTTTATCTCGCCAAAGAACAAAATGACAGTAGCGTCTATGCATGTGTGTTTAAGGCCCCTGTTCAGGGATGCTTTTCATACGGCGTGGGCTTCGACTGTTATTCGTTTAGCGAGATATGGCATGCGAAGGCCACCGGGTAGCGGGACGAATAACCATAGTGGAACCCGCGCTTCTTAGTTAAAGAAAAGCATTTTAAACACAATAATCATGGCACAGAAAACAAAAGCGATGTATTCGCGTGGTAGCGCTTCCGGTTACGGCAAAACCTTCGTACCCGGAATCGACGAAGGCCTCAGGGGCTCGGTGAAAAAAAGCGGAGAAGATCCCAAGAATGAGAAGCAGCTGGCTTCTTCAGAGCCGGTCGTTGGATTCCTCTATTCGATTTCGAGAACCGCTGCGGGTGAGTATTGGCCTCTTCACCTCGGTGAGAACAAGATTGGACGCGGCTCATCGTGCGACATCTGCCTTCCCGAGATGACGGTATCCGAGGATCACGCGACATTGGTCGTGAGAAGGATGAAGACTACCAACGAGTACCTGATGGACCTTTACGTCAGGGGAGTGAATGGCGCTTTCGTCAACGAGACAGAGGTCCGTCGGGAGGCCGAATGCAACGACGGCGACTTCCTCACAATCGGAGACAATTATATCCTTTACATAATACTTATCAATCCATTCAAGCTCGGACTGAAGATCTCAGAGGCTTTCGTCCCCGCCGAAGACCAATCAGAGCCGGAAGATTCCCCTTACGGACAGGATCCGTTCCAGCAAGCTCCCAGCAGGGCAGGGACTTCGGGTCTTTATGATTCAAGAAGGCGCGCTGCTGGTGGCACAGAAGGCATGGACGGCACCGACCCTATCATTGAAGGTCAAACCTCGATACTTTAAAGCATGGCTTTGATAACAATCCAAGGCCTTGAAGATGAAGGCCGTGGTATCCATTATGTGCTTGATCCCACGCTCGATCCGATCGGCGTCGGAGGTATGGGTCAGGTTTTCAGAGGTTTCAGGGTTGACGAGAAAACCGGTGTCGAGATACCGGCCGCGATCAAGTTCCTGTTTGACGACCTTCCGCCGAATGCGATAGAGCGCTCCCGCAGGGAGGCCTCGATCCAGATTGACAACGAGAACCTGCTGAAAATGTTCGGGTTCTTCGAGGTTGACGAGAAGGTTCCCGGCGGATTTATACCTCACTACCATGTGGCCAGCGAGCTACTTTATGGAGTGAAGCTGAGCGACATGCTGGAGGGTGTCACGACAGGACCCGATGGATTGCCTATCGAGAAAGCCGAGGAATGGTACAGGCTTTACAAGGAGCAGCCGCGTGACTTTGCCACGACAATAGTCAAAGCGGTGCTCTCCGGAATAATGGCTTTCCACGACAAGGGTTATATCCACAGGGATATAGACCCGAGCAACGTCATGCTTACCGCCGACGGGAAGATCAAGGTGATTGATTTCGGAATAGCCAAAATGCTTTCCGAGATGAAGGGACAGGGTGCCCACTTGACCACGGCGGGGCAGTTTATGGGGAAAGCGGCTTATGCCGCTCCTGAACTGGCGCTGGGAGACATCGCGCACCAGAACGAGACGACCGACATCTACGCGATCGGTGTAATGCTGTACCAATTGTTGACCGGGCATCTGCCTTTCGACGGCAGCACTCAGGAGATTCTCGACAAACAGGTTCACGCTCCTATTCCGCTCGCGGAAATCAAGGACAAGTCGCTGAAGTCGATTATTTCCAAGGCTTTGGCTAAGAAGCAGGCCGACCGCTACCATTCGGCCGCGGAGTTCCGCGTGGATATCGAGAAAGCCATGCGCGAAGGTCCCAAAAAGGGTCTCAGTATTCCGAAGCCCGCCATCTACGGGGCCTGCGGGGCAGTGATCCTGGCGGTCATCCTGGCTGTCACTCTATCTGGCCCTAAGGAGAAAAAGCCGACGAGAGAAGTGCCAGCGGAAGAGGTGGTCGTCGCGGAGGTTGTACGTTCCGCCGCGGAATACACGGAGGAGGCGGTCACGATGCTTCGTGGAGGCAGTTTCGACAAGGGTGTGGAAGCGTTAACCAAAGCAATGGACAAGGACTCAACGTCTTCCGCTAAAGCCTATGCCATTATGGCGTCACTCTATAGCCACGATGGAGCCTGCAAGACTCTCGGCCTCAGGTCGAACTTCGGGGAGGATTTCGGCAAAGCCTTCGAGTTAAGTAAAAAGGCTGTGGCTCTTGACAAGAACTGCTATTACGCGTTATATGAGTTGGCCGAATCCTACGGAAAACGTTACGAATCCATCGTAGGCGTAGAAAGAGACGTTCCCAAGGCGATAGAGTATGCCAAGGCATGCTTGAGTCTAGCGACAGCGAATAATGACTCTGCTTTGGCGGCAATCTGTAAAGAAGAATTCCACTTGGAAGACAACGAATAACGACTTATGTCTAAACGTATTCAGATTCTTGGTAACGAGGTCTGCCTCCTCGCCAATACAGGAGAATGGTTCAGTTACGACAGAACCGCGGCTCCTTTGGGCGGAGGCGCCATGGGGACAGTATATTTCGGCAGGGCCTGCAACGACCACCACTTCATGGTGGCCATCAAGAAGGTGACTGACAGGTACACCTCAATCCCCGCCATCAGGGCCAGGGCGAAGATGGAAGCCTCGATGGCTTTCCGTCACAGGAACCTCATCGAGATGATAGGCTATTGCGAGGAAGACCCGGATGAGGGCCCCATCTTCATCATCAGCAAACTTGTTCAAGGCGTGTCTCTTGACAAGCATGTGGAACAGTACCGGAATTCACCTGATTGGGTGAACAAGATCTGCCGGTGCATGCTGCCCGTCCTCGACGCGTTGAGTTACCTGCATGTCAAGGGCATAATCCACATGGACATCAAGCCCACGAACATAATGGTTGAGAACGGGAGCAACATCCGCCTTATGGACCTTGGAATCGCCTATGTTTCCGGAGGGATATCTTCAGGCAACGGCGGCCTGCTCGGGACTTACGGCTATGCCGCCCCTGAGCAGTTCATACAAAGAGGACAGACAAAAGTGTCTTTTGACAGGACAACTGACATCTACGAGGCTGGGGCCACCCTGTACTATTTGTTAAGCCATCAGACACCCTACACCTATCATGGCGACGAGGACTGGGGAGAAAAGTACATGCAACAAGTCGAGAACATCCCCGGAGTCCCCAAACCTATTATGCAGGTGATTAAAAAGGCGCTGCAAAGTGATCAAGGTAGCCGGTTCCAAAGCGCGGAAGCTTTCAAGCAGGCGCTTATGGAAGCCATGAAGTCGAAAAAAGGGAAATACGGTGTAAAGAGCGGAGGTGTCGTTTCCTGGCTGATTCCTGTCTTGATAGGAGTCCTGATCGCTGTTCTTGGCGGGTTGTACTACTTCCTTTCACTCTAACTGATAATCAGAATGAAACCACTGAAAACAGAATATAACTGTATTGGCTACGCCGACAGCAGGCAGGGCGGAAGGGCTGAGAACCAGGATAGTTGCGCCTGGGGAGACACCCCTTTCGGATTCCTAGTGACTGTCTGTGACGGAATGGGCGGAGGGCCCTCGGGAAAGTTGGCCTCAATGATCGCGGTTACCAAGATACTGGAATACGTTAAAGAGGCCGAGACCGATGGAGCCAACCGGAAAACCGTTCTTACAGAGGCCATCTTCTCGGCCAATGATGCCATTCTTGCAGAATCGGAAGCCGATCCTTCCAAAAAAGGCATGGGTACGACAGTGACTGCCCTCCTCATAAATGACGACTCCGCGATAGTTGCCCATGTGGGCGACAGCCGCGTGTATCAGTTCCGCAGGAAGGCAAAATGCTTCAGGACGGATGACCAATCCCTCGTCTTCGAACAAGTCCGGAACGGAGAGCTCAAAAACGAGGAAGAGGCCAGGCTTTCCCCTGATTCCAACATCATACTCCAAGCCTTGGGCATATCGAAGAATGTCAAGCCTGAGGTTGTTGAGAGAGCCTATGAGAAAGGCGACCGATTTATGCTGTGTTCCGATGGCATCTGGGGAATGTTCCCTGAGAAGAAAATAATCTCGATGGCCGCCGGGACAGCATCTCTTACCGGAGCAGTGGAAAGCCTTGTGGTCAAAGTCGATGAGGAGGGCTTTGCCCAGGGAGGTGGCCACGACAACCTTACTGTGGCCTTGGTTGAAACAAAGAATAATTCCAATTTAAAAGAGAAAATGAGTACAAAACAAAAGCTCGGTGTCGGTGTAATGGGCCTGATCTGCCTGGTGAGCCTTATCCTGAATGGGGTTCTGCTTTCCAAGTATATTCCTGAGCATAAACAGCTCAAATGCAATGAAATCCAGAAAGACTCCCTGATCAATCGTCTGGTCGAGGAAAAACTTGCCCAGTGGGACAAGAAATACGATGACCTGGTGAACCAGCTAAACCAGAAGATTGACAAACAGGAAGACACCAAGGAAATATTGGCGGAAGCACAGAAAGAGAGTGACCTGAGAAAAGAAGTGGACGGAATGATCAAAGATATCGAGGTCATTCAGAAAATGAAGCCCGGTCCCGAGATGAATGCGGCGGTTGAAAGGGTCCAGAAAAGATTCGCGGCCTTCGAGAAAAAAATCCCCGCTGAAATCGCCAAGGAGGAGAGAGCCAAGGTCAATGAGTGGCTCAGCAATGATATCATGAAGCAAAACGTGGAGACCGCTCACAAATCATCTACCAAGCATCGTAAAGCGATAATCGATAAGTTGCAAAGTATCAGAGTTCAGATATAAAAAGCCAACCAAATGAAAATCATCACTATCGGTCGAGACGAGGGTTGCACAATCACCCTCGACGACAATACGGTAAGCTGGCACCACGCCAGGCTGAAACTGTATCCTTCAGGGAAGATGGAGTTGATTGACGAGAGTACCAACGGTACATCAATCAATGGCCAGACGATGAAATCCCACAAGCCTTACAGGGTCCGCAGGAAAGACGTGATCACTTTCGCGGGCAGGAGGCAGCTTATATGGTCGGACGTTCCTGACCCATATAGATCTCGTAGGAAAGCGATTATATGGATATTGGTAATTCTTGCGCTTCTTGGAGGATTATATGCGTTCAAGGATCAATTAAAAGAGGTGCTTCTTCCGGGAGAAGAAGTCGTCACTAACGAGGGGGGCAGATTCTTCCGCTTCGGTAGACAGTCCCATTAGTCAAACGGAGGAACCCAAAGCCCAAGATAATAAGGATCAATTGACAGAGGAACAAGTTCAGGAGGCGGCTTACAGAGGAACCCAGAAGGCTTTAAAAGAGGAAAAGAGACGGTTGAAGAAGGAGGAAGAGGAGCGGAAGAAGAAGGAGGCAGAGGAACGGAAGAAAATAGAGCCTAGTGAATTGTATCTCTATACCGGCGACCGCAAATAGGAAGGCTATTGTAAGTCCATCATATTAGTACCGATAAATAAGAAAAGCAATATGAAAATCATTACCATTGGTCGTGGAGACGGTTGTACGATTCAGATTGACAATGAATTCATCAGTCGTCAGCATGCGATAATCAGAGTTTACCCGACGGGTAAGATGGAACTCATTGACAAGAGTTCCAACGGAACGTCCATAAACGGACGGCCTATGAAACCAAACACCCCCTATAGGGTTCGCAGAAAAGATGTGGTCACTTTCGCCGGACAGGCCCAACTGGTCTGGTCGGATGTCCCCGACCCGCTTCGCCCGTGGAAAATCGCAGGAATCTGCCTGGTAGTGATCCTGGCCATCCTCGGGGGCTTGTATGCTTTCAAAGACAAACTGAAGAAAAAGCCGGAGACAATCCAGCAGGGATCGGTTCCCGTCATGACGACTCCACCTGACACTACACGTCCGAAGGAAACTGCCCAGCCGCCAAAGGAAGAGGAGAAGAAAGCGGAGTCCTCGCAGAAGGACGACAAATTGCGTAAGGCCTTGGAGCGTGAACGAAAGGCTAACAAACAGAAGGAAGACAAGAAGAAACAAGAAGAACCTAAAAAAGAAAAGTTGGATACTTCCAATATGAGTTTATTCTAATCTTAGAAACATTAAAGATCTATCGATATGAAACTATTAAAAATCGGCAGTTCCTCCAACTGCAACGTGGTCCTGAACAGCAAGTATGTCAGTTCCCTCCATGCAGAGATGCTCCTCACAGATGATGGCCGTATCTTCATTGAGGACAAAAATTCTCTCAATGGTACATTTGTCGGCAACAGGCAACTGACGGCCAATGAAAAGACACAAGTCCAAAGAGGCGACCTGGTGCGTTTTGGTGACGCGGAATTGAACTGGAATAAGGTCCCTGTCTACAAAGGACCGAAAGCGGGCGAAGAGTGGTTCAATATCGGCTCGGGAGAGAAATGCGACATTCTGGTTTCCGGACCATTTATCGGGCGGTATCATTCCATCCTGATGGTCAAGGACAAGAAAGCGTACATCATGGACAATGACAGCCGTAACGGAACCTTGGTTGACGGGAAGAAGATAGCCCCCAATAAGTTCGTGCCAATCAAGAGGGGTACCAACGTCATTTGCGGAGATACCGATGTCACCGATCAGATCCAGGAGTATATCCCTAAGCCTCTGGCATGGCTGAAACCTCTCCTCATTACTTTGGGGACCGCCGCTGTTCTAGTTGGGGTCTTCTTCCTTGCGAAAGGCCTCTTCAAACCGTCAGTCGATACCAAGGCTTATGCCGATGCCGTGGTCTATGTTGATGCCTGCTATCACTATGTGGCCGTGATAGAAGATTCTCCGATCCCTAAGACAGTGTGGGACGGAAAGCTCAAATTCAACAACTCGAACAAATATTCTGCAACTGCTTTCTTTGTAGATGAGAAAGGAGTAATGGCAACGAACCGCCATGTTGCGATTCCTTGGGAATATGCTGATGAGGCTGAGAAGACGGAGATGATGAATCTGGCCCGCCGTTATCTTGACGCCCAATTGGGTGGCATTGAAAGAATCACAATACCTACCAAAAGGACGGATCCTACCTTGAGCGACCAGATTCAGACCCTGACCCAAAACTCACTGGGAGAAACGCTGTATGATTATTGGAGTTCCACTGACAGGAGCGTCTCCACGAGAAGCATGATCTCCAGTTTGAACACGATGATCGCATCTTTGAGGAATGTCCGGATTACTCTTGTCGGAGAACTAGATTATATCACAGTCGGCTATCCGGGGCGTAATTATACTCATATGGATGAGTTCGACCGTTGCTTTGTCCTTGGAGAATCTAACTCCCCCGACAAAGACATTGCCCTTCTTCAGCTCAACACGAAGCATACTCCTGATAACATCGGGAAGGGAATCTCGATTGAAAGAGTCTATGAGGGAACAATCGAGCCTCTGGAGGATAAGCTTGTTTGGGTAGGTTATCCGCGTGGAGCCGCCCATGCTCTCCTTGAGAATACTCATAGTATGCAGCCTGTGATCCGCGAAACGATGGTCAGCCAGAAGCCCGACCGTTTTACCTTCGAATTCCAGGGAGAATCTCTTGGAGGAGCAAGCGGTTCGCCTATCTATAACCCCAAGACTGGCGAACTCTATGGCGTACTGTGGGGACGTTGGACTGCAGGTGCTACTTTCGGGAAGGCCTGTATGGCGAAGTATCTTAAGGAACTTTACGCAGAATATGAAGACATCCTGTAGAAAACTGTTTCTGGTAGTCTGCCTGGGGCTTCTGGTTTCTTCTATCTCCGCCCAAAGCGTAAAATGGGCAGTCAGGCCGGAGTATTCCAAGTTGGAAAGATTGAATGAGCACCTTTTCAAGGTCGTGGTCAACGGAAGGGAAGGCATCGTGAATGACGAGGGCAAGGTCGTCATCAAGCCTGAGATGGACAAGATCACATCGTTCTCTGAGGGAAAGGCGCTGGCCCTTACTGAATCTCCCAACGGGACGGCTATCAGCGGAATAATCAGCGAGGATGGTGACATTAAGTATATCACCGACGCCACTTATTATGTGACTGAATTCGATTTCTTCTCAGAAGGGTATCTTCCAGTATGCAATACGGAGGGAAGATTCGGATATCTGGATATGGAAGGCAACGTGGTTATTCCTTTCCAATACTCTTCTGCCAGACCATTCTGTGAAGGGTATGCTTCGGTAGGTACAGCCTCCGGCATGGGAGCCAAACTCAGAAAGGGAGCGGCTCTCTTTGTCGAGGAAGTGGCTGAGCCGGTGGCTTACATCGACAAATTCGGTACCGCGTTCCAGCTGTACAAAACCGATAAAGCACTCAAGGACATCAACCTTGGCACCTCTTTCTACAATGGAGAAGCGGTTGTCAGGATCAAGGTTAAGAACAAGAAGGGAACAGAGTACCTTAAGATTGCCAAAGACGGCAGAATCCTTCAGAGGAATATAAACCCTGACTGGACTATTCTGGATTGGAAATTCCGCCTATCGGGAGAGACAAGGCCGGAAACGGACTTGACTCCGGACCAGAACAGCCCTGTGCCGTTCGAGCGTTCAGGAAGGTACGGATATAATCTCAAGGATGGCACAGAATTCCTTCCTGTCCAGTTCTCCAGCGCTTCGAGTTTCTCGGCTGGTTACGCCACAGCGGCCCTCGATGACAACAAAGCGGGAATCCTTCAACTCATCAACGGATCCACAAGCCTCACTCTGACCCAAGGTGACCCTGCGGATGAAGGCAAGGAGAACTTGATGGTATACGCCAGCCTCCCTAGTTATTATCAAGACAAAGAGGTCGAGCTTCTTTGTGTTGACTCAAAGGGCGGTGTGAGCAAATACCCTTTAGCTGCCGGAAGTGTAGATTCCTCTGGTCGTAACACGACCATCGCCCTTCCCGACGGGAAGTGGGCGGTCGCCGTCGCTTCCGAAGGTCTGGCCCTGGCCAGGAAAGAGATCGTTCTTGAGGAAATCGTCACTGTGACTGCTACCATCTCTGTGAAGCAGGGACAACGGGCTGACGCGAAAGACCGTTTCCCATTTACCGTCACCTTCACCAACAATGGTCCTAAGGAAGTTACCCTCCCCATCACGGTCACAGGAAGCAGCCAGAAATCAATCACTATCCCTGCGGGAAAGAAGAAGTATGTGACAGGCTACTTCAATAAGGTCATCAAGGAAGAAACCCGGACCGCCACTGTTGAATATGGCAAGGACGGCAAGACTGTCACTAAAGCTATTACCGTTAAACCTATTTTTTAAAAAGACATGAAACAAATGATGCGAAACACTCTTCTGTCAGTCGCTGTTCTCCTGTCGGTGAGTGCTATATATGCGCAGAGGCCCATTCCTACGACGGAACATCGGGACACGGTGGTATTATCTTCCGTTGTTCAGGGTGTCAATCCAGAGAAGGAATATATGGACACCATAATAATGAAGAACGGAACTGTCTATGAGGGTTTTATATCCGAACAGTCCACGAAGGGAGATGTCTGGATTAAAGCTGCGACCTCGACAATGACCTTCGACAGGGATTCCATTTCTATCAATTCAACAGAGGGCTCCACAACGGTGAGTTTCAAGAAACAGTTGTTCAACGATGTCACTATTCTTGAGGATGGAGACATCGTGACATTCCGTTGCAATTACCAAGCTCTTGTGCAAACAAAAATGAGCGAAGTGGACAAGGTGCTCAAACCAGTTGTTCCCAATGTCCTGGATGTAGTAACCGCGGACAAGACTTATGAAGGCAGCATCGTGGAAACGGCTTTCGGTAGATACCTCAAGATACTCTCCGGGGACAAGAAACACGTTATCAAGAGCAAGAACATAAAGAGCCAGTCTAGGAAGACCGAGGCCGAAGGCAGGGAGAACCTTGACGTGACACTTTTCCCTTACCTTGATGTTTATGAGATGAAGGACAAGTCGGTTGTGTCCGGAATCCTGATCTCTCAGAACATGTCCGATGGGTCCTTGATTTTCAAAACCGAAAATGGCACTCTGCTGCCCTTGAACCTCAAGAATATCGACAAGGTCAGGAAGGTCGTCAACAACAACTACAAGGAGGTTGTCTATCCGATAGACACCGCCGCGATGGCAGACCTTTACATCAATGACTTCGAGGTTGAGCCTCTGCAAGGCTTCTATGACAAGAAAACGGACATTGTCAGTGTGCCGGTGGAAATGGGATCGGGGATGATTCTCATTCCAGGCAAAGATGTGACTCTCTGCCAGAAAGAGAAGGCAAAAGCCAAGATGAAAGAATATATCCTTGTACCATTCAACCCTCTTGAAAGCGTAAAGAATGGATTGATCCGTTTGGGCAAGACCGGGTCTTTGTCTTTCGTGAATCCTACTGTTGTCGAGAAGCAGGATGGTCTGGTTTACACTGACTACAAAAACCTTAACGCAGGATACTATATCCTGTATGACAAGAAAGACCAGATGATCATCCCTCTCTGGGTCCGTGCCGCTGAGAATTAGCTTAGAGAAGCCTGAACCATGAAGTTGGGCATTTCTTTGCTATTTGTGTTGATCCCACTTTGTCTTTGCTCTGGCAAGAGCCCCGGTGACCCTCCGGCAGGTGTTGCCGCGGTCGATCTGGGGTTGCCTAGCGGGACAAAGTGGGCCAACATTAATGTCGGGGCAACTAACCCCGAAGATAATGGCAGTTACTTTTCTTGGGGAGAGATTACAACCAAGAGCGATTACAAGTGGGGCAGTTACAAGTATTTCCAGAATCAGGGGAAAGCCAGATTCTTGAAATACAATACGCTGCCAGATTATGGAGATGTTGACGACAAGGTCGAGCTCGAATTGTCTGATGATGCGGCGAGTCAATCCTGGGGCGGGAAATGGCATATTCCCTCGATTGAAGATTATGAAGAACTGATATCCAATTGTACTTGTGTATGGAGTAGCCTGAATGGGAAGAAAGGGTATAAGATAACGAGCAAGAAAAACGGGAAGAGCATATTTCTTCCCGCCGCCGGTGGGATGAGCGGTTCTTCTCTGGGGTTGGCTGATTCGTGGGGTTGTTACTGGTCTTCTTCTCTTACGGTTGATTTAGTTGGCCGCGCTTATTATCTTGAATTCCGTTCCAGCGAGATAACCGCAAACGCCGACTATCGTTTTATGGGTTTTCCTATCCGACCTGTGATGAAATAATGTTGTTTCCTAAAACTGATTATGAGTAAGATGTATTTTCTGATAGACGACTTTGAGTGGTTCGCTCAAATCCTGGAATCTAAAGGTCTGCCTGTGTCAGATAAAAAAGCTGACTCGCTGAATGTCAAGTACAAAGGAGAGACGCTTACTGTTTATAAGACAAAAAAAGGGTATAAAGTGGCTCCCAAAATCTCTTGGGCAGCGTTCATTATCCTTTGGCTGATCAGTTTGGTTCTACTAAGGAAGAATATTATTCAAGCTTTAGTCGGAGGAGGAGATACTCCTTACGTTATTGGGACAATGGTTGGGCTATTAATCGGATCATTAGGGCTTGCCGCAGCCATGCTGTATGTATTTGGCGGTATTTATAATGCCACAAAGAAGAAGGTCGTTTCAGACTTTTGTGATGAGTTTAAGGTTTAATCATTGAAGAACGCTTTTATCTCCATAATTATTTCCTGTCTCGCGCTGTCGGCACTGTCCGTTAACGCGGAGGCCCAGGAGTTCCGTGTCAAGAAACTGTCTTGCGTTGAGACGGAGGGTATCCTTTCTTCCGACGCCGTTTATCTGCTTTACAGGATCAACGACAGCGAGACCAAACGGTTCCCCAGCGCTACTGACATGGCGTTTGACGAAGGCACGGAACGGGCGGATTTCTGCTATCTCAATGTCCGGAAAGGCGACACCATCCACATCGAACTCTGGGATCACGACATACTGGATCCGGATGACTATCTGGGAGGCTTCGATGTCAAGGTCGGCTCTCCCGAGGAACGGACAGTCACTATTCGCCAGTACAAGGGAACGGCGGTCTATCGTCTTACATATGTGATTGAATGAGACGAGGTTCCATCTTCTTCATAATCTTGCTGTTTTCGGTCTTCCAAGTTTCGGGATTCCCTGTCTCCGTGAAGACAAAGGTCTATGGAGAGGCGTACGGGTATTGGACGAGTTACGCCGACGCTGGAGAGGATTTCAAGACGATTTACGCCAACAAGAAAAACACCCTGATCAAGGGAAGGAGAATGTGTCCGTTGAAGATGGACATTTACGAGCCTAGAGGGAATTATTCGGAGAAGCGGCCGCTTCTGGTATTCATCCACGGGGGAGCGTTCTTCACGGGAGACAAGGCTATCGAACCCATCGTACGTATTTGCCGCCATTTCGCTTCGCTGGGTTATGTAGTCGCCTCGATCAATTACCGATTGGGCTTCAGACCGACTCCGACCTCAATCGTGGAAGCGGGGTTCTCCGCATATCTTGACACCGACGCGGCCATCCGTTATCTTCTTTATTACAAGGACGTGTATCGGATCGACCCTTCGAAAATCTTCGTCGGCGGCAGCAGCGCCGGGGCTATCACGGCCTTGAACATCGCTTTCATGCGGGAATGGGACTATCCTGTCAGCGGCGCTGAACACGACAGGATCAACCCTTGGATGGACGATCGGTACAGCATTCGTGCGGTGGCCAATCTTTGGGGAGCGGTAATGGATGTGGGGATGCTCGTTAACGCCAATACGCCGGTTATCTCATTCCACGCCAGATGGGATCCGTTAGTGCCTTTAAACTATGATTATCCATTCCAGGAGTTGTCTTTGATAAACGGTGTGCTGTTTGACAAGATGTACGGCTCCATGGCGATCCAGGCGGAGGCGGAGGCGTTGGGACGGAAGGCGGAACTATATGTCTATGAGGTAACCAGACACGACCTCTACTACGATGATGATGGTAATATATCCTCCCGCCTAGACGAGATAATTGACAGGACCGCTTCATTCTTTTCGGAAGTGATGTCCGACGAGTAGACCGGGTCGGACATTATCCTTTTCAACCGCGCCTTGCTTTCCTTGTCCATGCGATCGGGATTGGATACGAGCGGCCTCGGCAGGCAGACCGCTATCGAGGCCGCCTGTTTCCTGTCCATCCTGCGTGCTGGTACTCCAAAATAGTGCTTTGCCGCGGCCTCAGCCCCGAAGATCCCCCGCCCCATTTCCGCCACGTTAAGATAGACCTCAAGGATCCGTCTCTTTCCCCAGATGAACTCGATGAGAACAGTCCAATACGCCTCGACTACTTTCCTGACTAAAGTCGGGGAACCGAAAGTAAAAACATTCTTCGCTGTCTGCTGCGAGATGGTGCTACATCCCCTAAGAGGTTTCCCGAACTCACAGTGTTCCCGCCAGACTAGATAGAGTTCCTTAAAGTCAAAACCGTGGTGGGTCATAAACCGCTGATCCTCAGCGGCTATCACCGCCTTAATCAGATCCGGAGAGACCTCTTCCAGGGACACCCATTCCAGTTCGGATCGGTAGTTAGGGTCATTCTTGAACTGGACCGCCCGTTTCAGCATCACCGGGGTGTAGCGAATCGGGACCCATCGAAGCACAGTGACAAGAGCGATGCTGAACCCGACGAAGACCAGCATCGCCTTCATTATCCTTCGTATGAATTTCCTCGCTGGCATGGTCCTATCTCATAACCTCGCCTTTGGCGTTGAGGATCACCTCTGACGAATAGTCAAGCAGGATCGCGCGGAAGATGTTGTCGCTGACGGCATAGATGTTCTTGTACAGTGGCTCCGTCAGGCGCTTGCAGTTGGCATCCATCAGGCCATATCTCCCGCCCACGCAATAGGCGTACAAGCCTGTCTTTACGGTCTTGTCGGCATAGGAGATGTCTCCGTTGGAGTTGAGATACCGTTCCTCCTCTGTATAGGTCAGTTCTTTAAGGTGGTCCAGGACGAAAGCGTTCAGGATAGTGCCGTCGTAGCCCATCTGCCTTGTCAGCCCTGCCTTGGTCACGATAGCATATTCCTTATAGGCGCTCACATAGTCATACTCGGGTTCGATCAGCCACTTTCCCGCCTTGTCAATGACTCCGCACTTCCCTGTTGTGTCAGCGACCACACAATGCCCGTCCTTGAACACAAATTCGGTGAGAGGATTACCATGGTAGGGAAATTTGAAGTCTATGGCTGTCTCCCCCTTGTTGTTAATAAACCCGATGCTGCCGTTACGTTGCACAGCGGCTAGCCCCTCTCTGAACACCCAGGCGCGGCGATACTGGGCCGGCACAGCGATCTCGCCGGTGTAAAGATTGTAAAAGCCCCGTTTCCCTTCTGAGCAGAAAACCGCAAGGGTGTCGTTTCCGGATCTTTGAGTCCAGTCCAGTTTGATGTCCTTGATAGTCACGGCGCCGGTCGCTGAGTTCTTGATGGACACCTTGCCGTCTTCCGTGCGGTAAGCGACAAGATCATCATTGAGAAGGAGCCCGTCATCGGATATCTCTTCCGCGATGTTGGAGTTATTGAAGGGTGAACATCCCGTCACAAACGGGAACACTGAGACGGAACAAATGGCCGTCAGGGCAATGAGAGTGCCGATAATTGACTTTGTTTTCATGGAAGATACTTGTTTGTTTCCGAGGCAAATCTCTTGATTATCAAGCGTATTTGCAATGCTTTGGAAAGGCCGTTGTACAGAGGCCGACACGTGTTGTACAGATTCTTCTGAACAGAAAAACTCATACATTATTTATCCATTTCGTACAATAAGGTCTTTTCTGTTGACACAGACGGAATGGAAATGCTATCTTTGTGACAAAGACGGTTCGATGTCCAAGCAATTGTACATATCCAGAGGAACAGAAACGGTCTATCTTCCATTGGACCAGATTCTATACTTCGAGGCCGACGGGAACTACACCTCCGTGAAAACCAAAGACGGCCGCGAGCGGGTATTCACATATCAGCTTGGAGAGATAGCCAAAATGATTCAACGGATATTAGGCAAGGACGGTTTCCGCCTTGTCCGTGTCGGGCGCAGCCTGATCGTTAACTTGGAATATGTCCATGTTATCGACATCGCGGAACAAGTTCTGGCCATATCCGACTGCGCCGGGCAGTACCACGAGCTTTCAGCTTCCCAGGAAGCCCTCAAGGAACTCGCCGCCATGAAGAACGATTTGATCAATAAAGGAATACTCTGACAATGACTCTGAATATCAAGCATAAAAAGAAAGACGATTTCCGCAATGACGAGGTGCAGATGCTCGGCACGGTGGACCCGTTCCGTTCAATGGAGAGAAAGCGTCTCCTCCGGAATGTCGCCTTGGGTGTTCTGGTCATTGTGGTCTTGGCCGGGCTAGGGTATATTCTTCTTAAACCCTCCGCGAAGGATGATGTTGACGGGCTTTTCGAAACGATCAATGAGCACCAAGCGGCCATAGTTCCTGAAAGCGACTCCTTTGAGGGAGTATTCACGGAACGAGTTGACTCTGTGGTCAATGGTCATCCCCTGGTTCTTTTCATTCCTCATGGCGCCACTCCACGTCTCATTGTCGGGAAGCCGGACGATAGTGTTCGTTACCGCGCTGTTCTCGCTCTCCAAGCCGCCGACATCAGGGCTGATAACAAAGAGATTCTCGGTGAGTTCGTTCTGGACGGAGTACAATTGTCAAGAGGAGTGTCCAAGAAAGGTTATTGCGCGATCATAGACGGCGAGATTTCGGTGGGGGTTTCTGTAAGCACTCCTTCGCTTTCCTCGGCATTATCGGGCAAAGGCTACTTTTTCAGGCAGTATCCGCTGGTGGACAACGGAGTTCCCGTGGACAACAAGCCTAAAGGCAAGGCTGTCCGGAAGGCTCTTTGCGAGCGTCAAGGACAGATACTCGTCGCTGTCAGCGCGAACGACGAGACTTTCGGTGATTTCGCCAGGACGCTTGTCTCTCTCGGAGTCGACAACGCGATCTATCTCGTTGGCGGACCGGACGCCAAAGGCTGGTTCGTGGCTGCCGACGGAACCCGGGAGGATTTCGGCGCCGACACCCCAAGGCAAGAATACGAGAACGAGAGTTATCTCATCTGGGAATAAAAAACTTATCAATTCTCCGAGACAACCCACTGCCCGAAGAAAGGATCCTCCATCTCATAGCGGTCGGAATAGATCACATACCCATCTTTTTGCAGGCGTTTCAAGGCACTGTAAACCGTGCTTGTCTTGTGCTCGCCTGAAAGCAGGGGCTGTCCTGAGGCCAAGCGACGCAGAATCCACCTGTTAGTTCTGTTGAAGCCCATCCAGAGACGCTCGTAATCCAACGAGTGAGAGACCACAATATTGTCAATCGCCGCCTGCAAGACATCTTCGGTGTCAGGGTTCAGCACTCCGACCTGCCACACATTGGCCGCCAACTGCTGTGAGTAATAAGGATGACAATCAGTATAATCCAATATATCGTCCGAAAGCTTTTCATGTGTTTCGGGAAACACGTCAGCCAGCCGTTCTGAAAGATACTCGAAGAAGTCCGCTCTTGGCAGTTTTCCCAACCGCATCAATTCTCCAAAATGATAGAACGGAGATTTCTTGTTCTCGAAAATATCCGACATCATACTCTCCTGACTGCCAAGAAGGATGTAATTAATGTTCTCTTGCTCCTGCATTATCGCCCGTAATCGCCGGTCTAGCCCGGCAGCGATCTGGTGTATCTCCTGAAACTCGTCCAACACCACAATAAGGCGGTCTTTTTCAGTATGCGCTTTGTCTAAAAGAGTCATAACGTCATCCAGCAAAACCGAGTCGTTGACATCTGGCTGAAAGGACACGTCCATCGCCCCGGTCAGAATATTAGTGGACACCGATGGAATGATCCTGAAGTGTGAGATCAAATGTTTGATCCGTTCCATCGGATGATTCTTCAAGAACTCCCTGAGGAGTTTTGCCGACAAATCCGAAACGGATGTCACCTTCTGAAGGTTCACCACAATATAATCTCGCCCGCTTTCTTTCACAGCCTTGGCCACCAGGCTGCTTTTGCCAAAACGACGAGGGCTAATAAGAACCAGATGGTTCGGACTCTTTAGGAACTGGTTGATGTAAGCCACTTCCTTTATTCTGTCAGTAAAGTACTTCTCCTCTACTATAGTGCCGAATTTGAAAGGATTATCCATATTGCGATTTTTTTCGTAACAAACATTTTCGTAGTCAAAGTTACAAAAAAAATCGTAATATCATCGCAGGCCCGCCAGGACTATCGCGGCGACGGCCTCGACTATGACCGGAGTGCGAAGAGCGAAGCAGGTGTCATGACGGCCGCGGATCTGAAGGTCCGCGACCTCGCCTGTTTTGATATTCAGGGTCCTCTGGGTCTTGGCTATGCTGGAGGTGGGTTTGAAGGCGACCCGGAAGACGATCGGGGCGCCGTTGGTGATGCCTCCGTTGACTCCTCCTGCCCCGTTCCTCGTCAAAGGGAAACAGTCGTTATGCTCCGACCCTTTCATCCTGGAGGCGGCGAAACCGTCGCCGAACTCCACGCCCCGGACTCCGGGAATAGAGAAAACCGCATGGGAAATGAGCGACTCGACCGAGTCGAAGAATGGCTCGCCGAGTCCGGCCGGAACGCCCTCGACCTGGCACTCGACAACGCCACCGAGGGAGTCTCCTTCCCGGGCGGTCTCCTTGAGCATGGCTGGCCATTTGTCCTTGTCAGCCTCTCCGCCGACCTCAACCAGATCAGCCTTGAAAGAGAAACCGCTTTGTTTCTTGGCGATCACTCCGGCGGCGACAAGAGGCAGGGTCAGCCTGCCGGAGAAATGCCCGCCGCCTCTGGGATCGTTGAACCCGTTCCATTTCACGGAAGCGGTGTAGTCGGCGTGCCCGGGGCGAGGAATATCCTTAAGCGCCTCATAATCAGATGATCTCGTGTTCGTGTTCCGGAATATGATCGCTATCGGGGCCCCGGTCGTGTGACCCTCGAACACTCCCGAAAGAATCTCTGGCTCGTCCGCCTCGATTCTCGGGGTTGTGCCTTTCGACCCGCTTTTACGGCGGGAAATGTCCTCAAGGAAATCCTCCTCGCAAATGGGTATTCCGGCCTTGACACCGTCCACGACCACTCCGATGGCCTCGCCGTGAGACTCTCCGAAGACGCTCACCCTGAAATTCCTTCCGAACGAATTCATATTCCCAAGAATTAATGCTTCTCCACAAAGATACTTATTTTCGCTATCTTTGCATAACTGAACAACGCCATGAACGGGACAGAGGAAGATAAGATCATCAAAGGGATAACCTCGCAGGAGTACAAGGAGGGATTCGTGACGGACATCCGCCAGGAATTCATCCCCAAGGGCCTCAACGAGGACATAATCCGCACTATCTCATCCTTGAAGGGAGAGCCCGGCTGGCTTCTCGATTTCCGGCTTGACGCTTTCCGTAAATGGCAGAGAATGAAGATGCCCACCTGGGGCCACCTCGAGATGCCAGCTATTGATTTCCAAGATATTATCTACTACGCCGCACCCAAACGAGATGAGGACAGGCCCAAGGAGATAGACCCGAAGCTGGAGGAGACTTTCGAGAAACTCGGCATCCCCGTCCGGGAGCGTGAGGCCCTCGCGGGAGTGGTGGCGGTCGACGCCGTGTTCGACTCCGTGTCCGTGGCCACGACGTTCAGGGCGTCACTCGCAGAGAAGGGGATCATCTTTTGCAGCTTCTCCGAGGCGGTCAAGGAGCATCCGGACCTGGTCCGGAAATATCTCGCCAGCGTGGTTCCGGCTGGGGATAATTTCTACGCCGCGCTCAACTCTGCGGTGTTCAGCGACGGCAGCTTCTGCTATATTCCCAAAGGGGTCAAATGCCCCATGGACCTGTCGAGTTATTTCAGGATCAACGCCGCGGGCACGGGGCAGTTCGAGAGGACGCTGATCGTGGCGGACGAGGGATCCTCGCTGAGCTACATGGAGGGCTGCACGGCCCCCATGCGCGACGAGAACCAGTTGCACGCCGCCGTGGTGGAGATAGTGGTCGAGAAGGACGCCGATGTCCGGTACTCAACTGTCCAGAACTGGTATCCTGGCGACGCCCAGGGGCGTGGAGGCATCCTTAACCTCGTGACTAAGAGAGGAATATGCAAGGGCAGCGGGGCCCATCTGAGTTGGACCCAGGTGGAGACCGGCTCGGCCGTGACCTGGAAATATCCATCGACCATCCTGAAGGGAGATGATTCCTCTTCGGAGTTCTATTCAGTGGCCGTGACCAACAACTACCAGCAGGCGGACACCGGCACCAAGATGATCCATTTGGGCCGGGGCACAAAGAGCCGGATCGTGAGCAAAGGAATATCCGCCGGTCACAGCCAGAACAGCTACCGGGGACTGGTGCGGATGGCCTCCGGCGCGGAGGGCGGCAGGAACTTCTCCCAGTGCGACAGCCTCCTGATAGGCTCCAGATGCGGGGCGCACACCTTCCCCGACATCCGGAGCCACAACTCCTCCGCCATCGTCGAGCATGAGGCCACGACCTCAAAAATCAGCGACGAGCAGCTCTTCTATTGCAACCAACGGGGTCTCGACCCCGAGGACGCGGTTGGCCTCATCGTCAACGGCTACGCCAAGGAGGTCCTCTCCCGCCTCCCCATGGAATTCGCCGTCGAAGCCACCAAACTCCTCCAAGTCTCATTAGAAGGATCGATTGGGTAATGACTTGAACAGCGATGATTATGAAAAAGTATAACGCGATCTCTTTGTTTTCTGGCGCCATGGGGTTGGATCTGGGTATCGAAGACGCGGGCTTTGATATTAAAGTCTGTGTCGAGATGGATCGTTGGGCAGCGGAAACAATCAGAAGGAACACGAATATCCCCGTCATTGAGAAGGATATCAAAGATGTGGAATCAGAAGAACTGCTACGTGTTTCCGGCATAGAGCCCGGAACCCTTGACTTGGTTGTCGGAGGGCCTCCTTGTCAGGCTTTTTCCACCGCGGGAAAACAACGCGGGTTCTCTGACATTAGGGGAGGGTGCCTTGTTCAGTTCATAAGGGTTGTGGCGGATCTGCGCCCTCGATATTTCATTCTGGAGAATGTCCGCGGAATCCTCTCCGCCAGACTGAATTATCTACCACCCGAATTCAAGGAGTATGAAAGCATCAAGAACAACAATGGAAGTGTACTCTCATTAGTCTTGAATGAAGTAAAGAAGCATGGATACAGTGTCAGTTACGCTCTTTTGAACGCGGCCAATTACGGCGTTCCGGAAAAGAGAGAGAGGGTCGTCTTTATTGGCCATCTTGGAGACAGAGTTCCTATTCCCGCACCTTCTCATTCTGAACGAGGAGAGTATAACACAAAGAAATGGGTAACACTGAGGGAGGCTATTCAAGATCTACAGGGAAAGGATATGAGATACATCCCCCTGAGGCCCAAGGCTCAGCGTTTCATGAGTCTTATTAAGGAGGGGGAGAATTGGACAAGTCTTTCTCCGGAAACTGCTAGAGAGGCTATGGGTAAGGCTTATGAATTGTCTGGCGGAAAAACTGGTTTTTTGAGGCGACTACGTTTTGACGAGCCTTCTCCGACGTTGGTAACCAGTCCGACAATGCCCGCCACGCAACTATGCCACCCGACGGATCTTAGGCCACTTTCTGTCGAAGAATATGCTCGTATTCAACAATTTCCGGATAATTGGAGCTTCGAGGGCCGCATAGAATCTATCTACAAGCAAATCGGCAATGCTGTTCCAATAGGGTTAGGAAAAGCTGTAGGCGAACAAATCATAAGACATATCAATAATGAAACTAGTCCGAAAGATGAGAGTGACAATTTGATTCCATACTCAAGATACCTGAACTCCACTGATGAAGTGTGCGCCAAATACCATCGTCGCAATATTAACCTTAAAAACAATAAATTATGAATAACAACCTGAAAAACGCGGTAGAAAACTATGTCGCCGCGAACATCATGTACTTTCACGAGGCCAGAATTGAGAAGCTCAAGACTTTGAAGTTGGATAACCTCCTTAAGAGAAAGAACCCTTACCTTTACAAAGCCAAGGATTTGAACACTCCTCAAGCTGTCGTGGAAAACCTGGCTTCCGCCTTCATGTCTTCCGCAGAGGAAACAATGTTCGGAGACTGGCTGGAAGGCCTAGCCATACACGTGGCTAACATAATGTATAATGGATGCAAGAGCGGAGCGGAGGGAATTGACCTGGAGATGGATAAAGACGGGATCCATTATTTTGTGAGTGTCAAATCTGGTCCAAATTGGAGTAACTCGTCATCCCTTAAGAAACTTTGCGAGAACTTCTCGAAGGCCAGAAGAATATTCAAGACCAGTGGCAACAAGACGCAGTGTGAATGTATTGAAGGATGCTGCTACGGGAAAGATTTAACGCCACTGAAAAGCGACGGCAGGTATAAATTATGCGGCAAATTGTTCTGGGAATTCATCTCCGGAGACCCTAACCTTTACACAGAAATTATTCAGCCCCTTGGTAAAAACGCCGCATATATGAATATGGAATACAAAATAGAATATGATAAGATGATAACTAGATTCTCAAAAGACTTTGGAGCTGACTATTCCGACACTGATGGGAATCTGTTATGGAACAAAATCTTGGAACTGAACTCCGGGTATCCCAAAGGATATAAACTCGATTTGTTATAATGAATATATTCGACATAAATAACATAGCGTTCACGTTGGGCGGGGCGGGGGTAAGCTGGCTCGAGTTGATGGGTGTGGTCGCCGGGCTCACGTGCGTGGTGATGGCCGGGCGCAACAACAAGTACAACTTCTGGGTCGGCTATCTCTACAACATCCTGCTCTTTGTCCTGTTCTGGCAGAGGCATCTCTATTCGGCCATGCTCCTCCAGCCCATCGCTTTCGGGATCAACGCCTTCGGCCATTGGAGATGGACTCATCCCAAGGAGGACGAGAGAAGCGCCAAGGATTCCTCAGCGCTCAAGGTAAGCAGGCTCGACATGAGGGGCTGGTGTGTGGCGCTTACGATTGTAGTGGTCGCCGGAGCGGTTTGGGGATATGTTCTCAGCCAGCTTGGAACCAACTGGTGGACTGGCGTTTTCAGTCCGGATCCCACACCTTGGCTGGACTCTTTCGTGTTGATGCTGACCCTTCTGGCCCAGTTCCTCTCGGCCCAGAAGAAATGGGATTGCTGGATCGTGTGGCTCGTGGTCAACGCCGCCAACATCACACTCTACCTGAGCGCCGGCCTCGTGTTCATGCCGATAGTCAGCGCCCTTTACCTGATCAACGGACTCTGGTCCCTGTGGACCTGGTACAGGCTATATAAAGACGGAAAATAGGCTGGTACGTAAATGATTATAAATGAGCTGTTTATAATAACAGATGGTGGCGATTTTTAGACCATCACATTATTGAAATAATTGATTATTAATACATTAGATAACAGAATGACATTACTTAGAATAACCGGTCTTCACGCGAGCGTCGCTGGCAAGGAGATCTTGAAGGGAATCGACCTTGAGATCCAGGCGGGCGAGATCCATGCCGTGATGGGTCCCAACGGGGCCGGCAAGAGTACCTTGTCGGCAGTACTCACCGGGAAACAAGGCTACGAGGTGACAGCCGGAAGTGTTGAGTTCATGGGGAAAGACCTGCTAGCGATGAAACCCGAGGAAAGGGCTTGGGCAGGAATATTCCTCTCATTCCAGTACCCGATTGAGATCCCGGGGGTGACTATCACCAACTTCATGAAGACCGCGATCAATTCAAAACGCGAGGCGGAGGGGCTTGAGCCGATAAAGGGCGGGGAATTCCTCAAGCTGATGAAGGAAAAGATGGCCTTGGTGAAGATGAATCCCGAATTCGCTAAAAGAGAGGTCAACGTGGGATTCTCGGGCGGCGAGAAAAAAAGGAACGAGATATTCCAGATGGCCATGCTGGATCCGGTGCTGGCCATCCTGGACGAGACCGACAGCGGGCTGGACGTGGACGCGCTGAAGATAGTGGCCGACGGGGTGAACGCCCTTCACACGCCCGAGAAATCAGCCATCGTCATAACTCACTACCAGAAGCTTCTGGAATATGTCAAGCCGGACTTCGTCCATGTCTTGAAGGAAGGGCGGATTGTCGCCGACGGCGGAAGGGAACTTATTGACAAGATCGAGAAAGATGGCTTCGAAGGTTTCTAAAAAGGTCTTTGTCTTCCATCCGGTCTCTTCGGGCACTCCTGTCCCTCCGGTCCCTGAGCCTGCCGAAGGGGTCGAAGGGGTCGAAGGGCCGGTGGTTCGACAGGCTCCCCAACCGTCCCCTGGGCATTACGTGGTCGGTGCCGGGGAAAGCCTGGACCTGACCTTCATAGTCCTGCCGGGAGTGTCGGCGGATATTCCCGTCTCGGTTGACATCACCGGGCCGGGGGCCGATGTCAAGCTTTCCGGAATATACCTTAGCTCCGGGACCGACGAGGTCTCCTTCGACATCACCGTGCGACATCTGGTCGGGGACTGCGTCTCCAGGCAATTGTTCAATGGAATAGCCGCCGGCTCCGCGAAATGCTCTTTCTTCGGAAAGATAATAGTCGCCCAGGACGCCCAGCGGACAGAGGCCTATCAGGAGAACCATAATATAGTCCTCTCGGACGAGGCTTCCGCCAACACGAAACCCCAGCTTGAGATCTATGCCGACGACGTGAAGTGTTCCCATGGGGCCACGGTCGGGAAACTGAACGAGGACGAGCAATTCTACATGCGGTCCAGGGGTATTCCCGAGGATGAGGCTAAGGCCTTGCAGATGATCTCGTTCATGGCTCCGGTCCTGGCGGGGATTGATGACAGGAAGCTGACTCAAAAGATAGAAGAATCCATTCGTTCGTTGGCTAACGACTAATGTAAGAGACGCATAGCTGTTGATAGTTAGATAGTTAAGCATTTTCCCTCTGACGAAAATGATAGGGGTGAAACAAGTAAGTGATTGATAGTCAATAAGGATGATCCTCCGGACAAATGTCAAGCTGAACCTTGGGCTGAACGTCCTCCGCAAGAGGCCGGACGGCTACCATGACATCGAGACCTACTTCGTCCCTTGTCATGATTTCGGCGACACTATGGAAGTCATCACCGGGGACGACTACAGCCGCACCTCCGCCGCCCTGTTCGCCAGATACGGTGATAACATCTCGCAAAGGATCTCGCCGGACGGGAAACTGATGATCACCATCGCGCGAGAGAAAGGTGTGGACTGGGAGCCGCTGAAAGACCTTTGCGCTAAGGCTTACTTCCTGCTGGACAAAGACTTCGGCCTGCCTCCTGTCAAGATATTCCTGGAAAAGAAGGCTCCTGTGGGCGCCGGGCTCGGCGGCGGTTCGGCCGACGCGGCTTTCACTCTCAAAGCCCTAAATGAGCTTTGCGGCCTAGGCCTCTCCGATGAGAGTCTTTCCGAATACGCTTCCAGGCTCGGAAGCGACTGCGCCTTCTTCATCTGGAACAGACCAATGATAGGCACCGGTAGGGGAGAGATTCTGGAGCCTTTCGATGTCGATCTGTCAGGCTTCGAGATCAAGGTCATCGTCCCCGAGGGCGTCTCAGTCTCCACCGCCGAAGCCTACCGCGGCATCGTCCCCCGGCACCCGTCCCCGTCTCTCCCGTCCCCGTCCCAATCTGCCCCGTCCCCAGAGGGTAGTGGGGCGACGGACGCCTCGCTTCGCTCGGCCCCACCGCTCGTTCCGCTTCGCTCCACTCCGGTCCCCCCTCTTACAGTGCCGAGGGTGGCATGTTCCGCTGCCCCACTACCCTCCGGGGACGGCCTCAAAGAGACTCTGAAAAGGCCCGTGGAGGAATGGAAAGACCTGCTGGTCAACGACTTCGAGGCGACGGTTTTCAAAACCCACCCGGAACTCGAAGCCATCAAGAAGTCCCTCTACGAATCGGGAGCCATTTACGCCACGATGTCCGGCTCCGGCTCCGCCATGTTCGCTATTTACAATAAATAATAATATGCTTAAGATCGGAGACAGAATGCCATCCTTCGAGGTGCTGGATCAGGACGGAAACACCGTGAAATCAGAGGATTTCATCGGCAACGGGAAAAAAACCATCATCTATTTCTACCCCAAGGACAACACCTCCGGCTGCACCGCCGAGGCATGCAGCTTCAGGGATAATTACTCGGCCCTGGCGGAAGCCGGCTACAACGTGGTCGGAGTCAGCAAGGACAGCCCCAAGTCCCACACAGGCTTCCGCGCCAAGCATGAGCTCCCTTTCACCCTCCTGGCCGACACGACCACCCGGATGCTCCAGGACTTCGGGGCCTGGGGCGAGAAAAAGATGTACGGGAAGACCACGTTCGGCACGCTGAGGCGCACCTTCATCTTCGACGAGGAAGGCGTCCTTGAGCGCGTGATCGAAAAAGTGGACACCAAGAACGCCGCAGGGCAAATCCTTGGCGAATAAGAACTTAGAAGCCTCTTCCGTGCTTCATCCAGAGGTCTTCCTCAAGTTTTCTCCAGAGATCCGCGGCCGCTGAGTAGATCTTGGCGGTGTAGGCGTTCAGGCTTTCCGTGGAAGGATTCTTCTCCACCTCCGGAAGCCCCTCGAAACCAAGACTCTCGATAGTGTCTATGTCCTTGTAGACCCTCTCCTTGTTAGTCTGCCACGCGAGGGTGGCGAGACGGTTGGGACGACGGAATGTCCAAAGGGCCCCATCAGGGACATAGCGGCGCATGCCACAGGTGTCGAAGGCGGCGGGAAGCTCTGTCGTGCCGCTGAATATCGGGAATCTGGGACTCTCACCCGGATTGTCAAGGGCGTACCAGCATATTCCTCCCACTGAATCGGGCAACCAGTCGCGGGACTGGATCACGGTCGAATGGGAGCACCAGGCCACCGCGATCGTGCGAGAGAACTCGACAGCGCCGGGAGCGACCCCGTTAATCATGTTCCTCGTGTCGGTGGTCAGCCAAGGGTTGGCCACGGGGCTGACCACCTTGGTGGCCGGAGCGCCGTTTTTGCCGGGAACTTCGACCAGAAGATTCTTGGTCATGTCGAACTGAAGACCCTCGTAGGTTCCCCGGAGGATCTCCATGACCCTCCTCACATCCACCTTCTCGTCAGGCTTGACGGAGAAAGGCAGTTCCGGGGCGTCGAAGGACAGCCCGAGCGAGGGAGCCAGGGTGGAGAGGATCACGAACTCCCTCTCCTTGAAGTTCTTACCGTCGCCGTAGGAGCCGCGGTAGGCCTTCCAGAACACGAAGTCACCCTCGCCGTCCCAGAGGCCATATTCCTTAGCCACCGCCTCGACATTGTCCGAGGCCATGAAGTTGTCCTTGTCCGAGCGGTCAATCTTTCCGATCCTGGGAATATTGGCTGAGACCGCCACCTCCCCGTCGGGAACCCTCTGGGCTGCCCAGACCGCTCCCTTCTTCCCTCGACCGCAGCCAAGGATCTCGAAGAACCAGGCCTCTTTCTTGTCAGTCACGGTGATGCACTCCCCGCCGTCGGCGTAGCCGTATCTCTCGGCCAGGGTGCCCATCATCCGGATCGCGTCACGGGCGTTGTCGCAGCGCTGAAGGGCTATTCTCTGAAGCTCCTCGATCAGGAACATCGAGCTTCCGTTACGAAGCGTGTCCGGCCCGGAGAAAGTGGTCTCTCCCATCGCCACCTGCTTCTCGTTCATGCAGGGATAGGCGGTGTTGAGATAGGCGTAGGTGTGGCGGGCCTGCGGGATCTGGCCGGCGAAACGCACACCCGTGGTGTCACCCTTGAAAGCGGTCCTGCGGGTGTTCTTGAATATGTCGACCATCTCCTTGCGACGGTGGTCGGCGGCCGGCTCCACTGTGATCCAGGTGCGGGAGACGCCGTCGCAGGTGTGTGATGTGATGACCGAGCCGTCGGCCGAGGCAAGACGCCCGACCACAAGGCTGGTGCACTCGTCATAGGAACGAGGGTCGTCCTGCCCCCAGGCGAGGAAGACAAAACCGAGCGCCGCGAGAAGCGCGAATATCTTTCTCATGCCGGATTATTTTACTCTTTCCTTGACCAGCTGGCCGACCTTCTCGATGTCGAAGAAATCCTTGTAGTTCTTGACGGTCATCTTCCTGTCCTCCATCACCTGGACCTCTATCATCTCGTCATTGGGAATGACGATGTCCGGGACAATACCGCCGTCGATGTTCTCGCCGGCAAGAGTGTTGAGCCTGGACCTGAACGACGAGATCTGGAAGCAGAACCCGTCGGCGGTGCACATGGCCTGGATGGCGCAGCTTCCGCCTCCGGACTTCTCGCCGATCACAGGGATCCCGTTATCCTTAAGCATTGAGGGAAAGAGGTTTCCGCAGGAGAAGGAGATGTCGGAGGTAAGGACTCCGAAATTGAGGTTGTAGTGGACATCCTTGTCTTTCTCGTCGAAGATCCCGTCGAAATTACGGTCGACCTCATATTCGACAATAGACCTTTGCTTTGTCAGGGGGTTGTCGTAGCTCAGATAACTCTTGCCCATGATCAGGGAGGTCATGGCCATGACGATGTCAGCGGACCCTCCTCCGTTGGACGTGATGTCAACTATGAAATTCTCAACCTCCGGATCGGCCTCCGCCTTATTCAGGGCGTCAAGGAATATGACCATGGAATCTCCCTTATTGTCATCGATGGTAGGTTTCGGGCCCTTACCGGCATAGAAGGCGTTCCAGGCGTCCTCAGCCCTGGTGTTGAAGGAGTTGAACACGCAGACCGCTGTGTTGCCCCTCTTGACGTAGGTGGCCATGGGATCGCCGTAACTCTGGGGACGGAGGGTGCGGACCGACATGACTTCCTCGGACCGGCCCGCCATGGTCAAACGCCCCTGAGCTATCGCGTCCATCACGTCTTTCCTCTCCTCCTGGATGGCTTTGATCTTGGAGGAGAGTTCCTCATATTGTGAGGGGTCGCGTCCGATCGCGGAGGAGATACTCATCGAGGTGTGTCCCTCGTAATAGAGGGCGTTCAAGCCCTGCATCCCGACAAAATACTCAGCCAAGTCGGTGGATCTCAAGAGTTTCTTGATGACGGGGCCGGCGGCGAGATCCTCCTCGAGGGTCCTGTCCATGCCCTTGGTCTCCAAGGACTTGTTCAGGGCGACACGGCCGGGGAAGCCGTAGAAATGATCCATAGCGAAGCACAGTTCCTTGTAGGCGAAATCCGCCATGGACTCGGAGCGGGTCGTCTTCGACAGCAGCGTCTTGTTGTAGTCGGGGTCTATCCTGGCGAGGCTGATCTCGTTGACGGATGTGTTGGCCACGACCTTCTCACCATTGAAACCGGCATGGTGGTAGAAGAGGTCTGAATACATGTCGGCCAAAGTGGCGAAGGGGAAATAGACCGCCACCTTCCCGTCGGCGTGGATGTCGATGCCGTACTTGGCGAAATCCAAGGTGACAGTCGAGACCGCCGGGGTCATGGTTATGCTCTTGTAGCGGACAAAGGGCATCCCGTCATAATAGACGTTCGCCATGCCCGGCTGAAGAAGACCCATCTGGTTGGTGAAGGCGTCGAAGTCGGAGGACACGAACACGTCTTTGTCGACATTGACGACAGCCTTGGCGTCACCGTTGGCGAGGGTGTACTCCCCGACACCGGTGTGGGTCACGACCATTGTGGAGCCGGGCAGCACAATCGACTGGAAATCAGCGGCGGAGATGTAAGCCACATCCGGAAGGTCCTGGTAGAAGCGAAGGGTGACCTCGCTGTCCGGGGCAACTTTTGTGACCACCGGAACTGTCTTTTCCGTGTAAGCGCCGCCATCAGGCTGGTCGTCCGCGATTTTGCCGCTCGTCATAACGGCTTTGTGGCCACAAGACGAGAGTATCGTCAAGGTGGCCACAACGGGAATGAATAATCTCTTTATCATAATCATTAATTTGAAAATTCCTATCAACTTTCAAATATAATGATGTTTTTCAGAACTCCAGCGGTCTGCCGCGATAGAAGTCTAGTAGTTTAGCTGAGTAAAGGTATTCGTAGCGGGAGCGGACCAGGTCAGATTCGGCCTTAAGCCAGGAATCGCGGGACTCGTTGAACTCGGTTATGTTCGCCTTGCCGTTCTCATATTTGGCTTTCACCAGCTCGAAAGACTCAAGGGCGCTGCCTTGGGCGTCGACGCTCGAGCGGTACTTCTCCGAGGCCGCCACGGCGTTGTAATAAGCCTGCTGGATCTCCTTGTAAAGAGTCTTCTTTGTGTTCTCCAGCTGGAGAGTCTGGTTGAGACGTGAAATCTCCGCGGAACGGACCTGGTTGCGGGTTTGGAAACCGGTGAATATCGGAACGCTCAGGGAGAGGCCGAGATATTGGCTGAAGTTGTGCTTAATCTGCTCCATAAACGTTGAGGAGGCGGCGCTGCTCATTGTGTAGTAATTGGTTCCAAGACCGCCATTAGCGCTTATCGATGGCAGGTAGGCTCCCTTGGCGCTCTTGATTGTGAACTCGGTGGCGTCGAGCCTGAACATCTCCGCCCTGACAGAGGGCTTATTCTCAATAGCTTCTGAATAAATATCCTCGGGGTCGCCGAGAAGGATCCCGTCGATGGGGACGGCCGGGCGAATGACGCTGAACCCTTCCGGATTGGGAAGCTCGAGGAGTTGGGAGAGGTCAAGGAGGGAGAGATTAAGGCTATTTCTCGCCTGGGTCGCGGAGAGCCTGCTCTGGGCCAGGGCGGCCTTCTGCTGGGCCAGCTGCGAGGGCGAGGCCTTGCCGTTATCGAGCATCGCGGAGAGGCGCTCAACCTGGAGGGAGTCTATCCCGACCTGGTTAAGAGCGACATCCAGAAGCTCCATGTTGTAGAGGATCTGCACGTACGCCTGGGCGACGGAAACGCTCATGTCCTCACGCGCCTTCTCAAGGTCGGCTGTGGCCGCCTTCAGGTCCAACTCGCTCTCTTTTATGTTATTCCTGAGACGGGAGCCTTGGAATATCGGCACGGCTGTGCCGAGGGAGAATCCAGTGCTTGTGGTGTTCGTGTTTGAATAGGTGTTGTCAGCCGTGAGGCCTCGGCCGAACGAGAAATTCTCGCTGGCGCTTCCGCTGATCTGGGGCAGGCGGCTTCCTTTGGCGTTGTCCAGCTGGATCTCCCGCTGCCTCACCTGCAATTCCTGCTGCTGGAGGGTGATGTTGTTCTCCCGGGCGTGGCGGATACACTCCTCCAAAGACCAGGGGCCGCTATGGTTCTGGCCAGACACGGCCCCCGCGAAAAAAACGGTTATGAGTAAAAAATATCTTTTCATCACTTCTTCTCGATTATCTGGTTGCCGCGCACTTTGTCCCCTTCCTTAAGTCCGGACTTGATCTCGATGTTGATGCCGTCAGAGAGGCCTGTCTCGACAAGGGTCTTCTCATATTTCTTATCTCCGACAACGAGATAGACATAGGTTGAGTCATTCTCAAAAGCGAGGGCGCTCTCAGGGACGGACAGAACTCCTTCCACTCCTTCAAGGCGGATCTCGGCGTTGGCGCTGTAGCCCGAGCGCACAGTCACGCTGTCCGGGACAGTCACGGCGGCCTTGATCTCGAACTCGTTGGTGCCGTTCTTCTCCTGGGCCTTCGGGGATATGAACTCCATGACGGCGTCGAACTTGATGTCCTTCAATGCGCCCACCGTGATCGTCATAGGCACACCCTCGGCGACCCTTCCGACCTCTGTCTCGTCGATGAAGCCGTCGAAAATGAGGTCTCCCATATTCGCCACCGTCGCGATGGTGGTCCCGTCGTTGAAGGTGTTGCTCTGGGTGACGGAGTTCCCGACTTTTATAGGAATATCCAGGATCAGCCCGGAGATGGTGGACCTGATAAGGGTGGAGCTGGACTTCGCGTTGCTCTTTGACACTCCGTCACGGACCACCTCAAGGCTCTCAACCGCGGCGTTCTTCTCCTCCTTGGCCTGGGAAAGGGCTTGGAGGACCTGCTCATATTCCTCGGCGCTCACGAGCTTCTTGTCGTAGAGAGCCTTCTCGCGATCATAGTTGGTCTGCGCCTGCTTGAGGTTGATCTCCGCGAGACGGACCCGGGACTGGGCCGAGCTCAGGGAGTTCATCTCGGGAATGACCTTGACCTTGGCTATGATCTCGCCCTCGGCAACCTTCTCGCCGGCCTCCTTGTAGAGCTCGGAGATGATGCCGCTGATCTGTGGCTTGATGTTGACCTCGTCGCGGGGGATTATCTTGCCCGTCACGACAGAGGTCTTGTAAATGTCCTTCACGGTGGTCTCAAGCTGCTCGTACTTGATCTCCTTGGGCCTTGAGTTCTTCCAAAGGGCCACAAATGTTCCGATGAACACCAGGGCGACTAACGCCAGGATAATGTACTTCAGGTTCTTTTTCATATTGTTATTCCTTTTACATTTCGGTTAGTGAGCTTGCCGGACTATTCTTCCCGCATCGCGTCAACAGGTTTTATCTCCATCGCCCTCAGGGCCGGGGCGAGTCCGGCCAGCACTCCCAGGACAACCAGCAGCGACAGGACCAGTATTCCAGTCCAAAAGCCGATCTGGAAGGAGATGCCGCCGCCCATGTCAGGCAAAGAGGACACGATCTGGCCCGCTCCCCACAGGATAAGGACCGAGAACAGAATCCCGAACATTCCGGCTAGGACAGTGAGCCCGATGCTCTCGGTGATAATCTGCGAGAGAATCATCTTGGGGGTGGCCCCGATGGCGCGGCGGATGCCTATCTCGGTCGTGCGTTCCTTGACCGTGACCATCATGATGTTGGACACGCCTATAGCGCCGGCGAGAAGGGTCCCGAGACCTACCAGGATCACGAGGATGTTGACACCCTTGAAAAGGTTGTCCACAATGGAGAAAATCTTCTCCGTGTCCAGCATCATGATCCCCTGCTTGTCATCGGGGTCGATAGTGTGGCGCCTGGCAAGGAGCCGCCGCACCTTGTCTTGGGCCGTGTCCGAATCCACCCCACCCTTCAAGGTCATGCAGATTATGTCGAACTTGCCGCCCTTGTTGAACATCCTGTCCATCAACTGGTAAGGTATGACGATACTCTCGGAGGGGCTTCCGTTGATGTTGATCCCCGCCTTCCTGTCGTCTACCCCGATCACTTGGTAATAGGTGCCTTTGATCCTCACGTGTTTCCCGGTCGGGTCCTCTTCCCCGGGGAAAAGGTTTTCCCAGACGCGGCTCCCAAGCACGCACACCTTCCTTTCCTGTTCGCAGTCAACGTCGTTGAGCCAGCGGCCGTACCTCATCTTAGGGCTCTCGACTCCAAGATAATCCGATGTCAGGCCCTTGAGTATCCCAGAGTAAGATTTGTCTTCATAGACAAACTCATAGCCCCACTGGGATTCCATCATCGTGACAACATCGGCCTCGGGGACCAGCGTCTTGATGGCCTCGATGTCAGATTTGTCCATCAGCCAGTACCTGTCCCTCTTGAATCCGCCGTAAGGCTTTGACGTGTTGTTACTTCCGATGATAATGGAGTTGGACGCGAAGCCCGAGAAATTCTCGCTGAGGATCTTTTTCAGGCCATCGCCGCCGCCCAGCATGACGAGCAGCATGAATATGCCCCAGAATATTCCGAATCCGGTCAGCAGGGTCCTGCTGCGGTTGCGGGACAGGGTGTCGATTATCTCCTTGTATCTGTCGATGTCGAATCTCATGGCTACTTGTCTGCTCTTAACGCTTCAATCGGACGGACCTTGGCACCCTTCCACGCCGGGATGATCCCCGCGACCGTACCCGCGACGATCAGCAGCAGGGTCGCCTCCACAGCCACGTCGAAGCCAACGCCGATGTTCTTGAATATGTACATCTGCATGAAACCCATGTCCATCGGATGGGATCCAAGGGTCTTGTCCAGGAATATGTCCGCGACCATCCCTATGACCATTCCGATGTAGCCGAAGAACGCCGTGATGACTATGCTTTCCACGACTATCAGCTTCAGGATCGACCATGGCGTGGCGCCCAAAGCCTTGCGGATGCCGAACTCGTGGATCCTTTCCTTGACGGTGATCAGCATGATGTTGGACACCCCGACTATCCCGCTCAACAGGGTCAGGAATCCAAGGATCCAAAGGGCCAGTCGCATGATCCTGATAGCCTTGCTCATCTCCTGGTTGTTCAGGTAGTAGTTGCTCAGGTAGGTTGTCCTGGTGTCTTCGGGATCGGCTCCGTGGAAGGTGCTCATCGCCCTCTTGTAGCCTTTCTCGAACGCCTCGTTCGCCTCTTTCGTCTCAAGCCCGTGGAATTCCATCGTGATCCTGCTGAGCCAGGCGCCGTCGGCCCGTAACGCGCGGGCGGTGGAATAAGGAATATAGGAAGTGTGTCCCCAGGACTGATCCTCCCGCTCCAGTATTCCCACAACCTTGAACGGGATGTTTCCCACATTCACGTGTTTGCCGAGAATCTTGTTGTAGTCCTTGTCGTCCCCGAGGAGCTGGGAGGCGGCGTCCTCGTCAATCACAATGTGCTTGCTCTTGTTCTTGAGGTCATTCTTGTTGATGAAGCGTCCGGCCACCAACTTCTCCCACATTATCTCCTTCATCTTCGGATCAACTCCCGCCATCTGGGAGGAAAGGGCTTCCCATCCCAGACTCAGGGTGTCTGAAAAATAAAGGCTTCCGAACGCCCTGTCGATCTTCTCGCTGTACTGTTCGGAGAAGGTGATGTCTCGGTCGTCGAAGCGGATGGGCGTCCCCTCGTTCATCCCGTTATAGGCCTTGCTGGTGGAACCGGGAAAGACGGCGATCAGATTCTGGACCGAGTCGCTGGAGTTGTTCAGAAGGGCGTTCATGAGGCCGTTGCCGGTGCCGATCAGGACGATGATGATTATAATGCCCCAGCTGACGGCAAGTCCGGTCAGGGTCGTGCGCAGCTTGTTCTGCCGCAATGTGCTCCATATTTCAGAAAACAGATCCTTCATCTCGCCGGCCTATTTGAGCGCCCCGTCGGAGCCGAACCTCACGGAGTCATGGAGGCGGTTCTCCTCAACCTCCCCGATCACACCGTCCTTTATGTGGATGATCTTGTTCGTGTAGTTCGCCACGCCGCTCTCGTGGGTGACGACTATGATTGTGAGCCTGTCCCTCTCGTTCAGCTCCTTAAGGAGTTCCATGATCTCGACAGAGGTCTTCGAGTCAAGGGCTCCCGTCGGCTCGTCGGCGAGGATGATGTCAGGCTTGGTGATCAGGGCCCTGGCGATCGCGACCCTCTGCTTCTGGCCTCCGGACATCTCGTTGGGATAGTGCCCGGCCCATTCCTTGAGGCCGAGGCGGTCGAGATAGTCCATCGCCATCTCATGACGCTTGTGGCGGCTGATCCCTTGATAGAAAAGGGGAAGCTCCACATTCTCCACTGCTGTCTTGAAACCTATGAGATTGTAGGACTGGAATATGAATCCAATCATCTTGTTGCGGTACTCGGCGGCTTTGGACTCGGTCAGGTTCCAGATAAGCTTGCCGTCGATCCGGTACTCGCCCGAATCGTAATTGTCCAGGATGCCTAGAATATTTAGCAGGGTTGACTTGCCGGAACCGGAGGCGCCCATGATGGACACGAACTCTCCTCTTTCTATGTTAAGGTTGATCCCCTTCAGCACGTGCAGCGGCTGCGCTCCATAATATGTCTTGTTGACGTCTTTCAGCTCGATCAGCATACTCTCGCTCTTTTGTGTTTTGTGTATTAGCAAACTAATACACTGCAAAGGTATAGATATTTTTTATTAATGCAACAACTTTCGCGGAAAAATCGTGCCTTCTCGACATAATAGACGATGAAAACGGCCTTTTGTGACAAGAAACCCTGGTTTTTTTGATATATTGCGCCATCAAATCGGTTTATGGGACATTTCGAGAGCTGCTCTTTCAAGCCGGAGTTACCTTCCGGGACAGACCTTAAGGAGAAAAGGGTTCTGCTGCACTGCTGCTGCGCCCCTTGCTCCACAGCCATCATCGAGTGGATGGTGGAAGAGGGGCTTCGGCCAGGAGTGTTCTTCAGCAACTCGAACATCGTCCCCCATGAGGAATACCTTAAACGCAAGGAGGAGCTGGCGGGGTACGCCGCCTCTTTCGGCTTGGAAGTGATTGATGATGAATATGATCACTCCGCCTGGCTGGAATATGTGAGGTCGCGGGTCAAAGGCGGGCTAGACGGGCCCGAGCGCGGGGCGAGGTGTCTCGCCTGTTTCGAGTTCAGGCTCCTTCGGGCCGCCCGCTATGCATTCTCCCACGGTTACGATGTCCTCACCACCACCCTCGCCTCCTCACGTTGGAAAGACCTCTCACAAGTCGACCAGGCCGGCCGCCTCGCCGTTCATAGCGTTCTTTCGGGGGAAGGAGTGCCCTCCTGGAACGCCTCGCTCCGCTCGGCCCCACCGCTCGTTCCGCTTCGCTCCACTCCGGTCCCCCCTCTTAACGTGCCGAGGGTGGCAGTGTTCCCGGAGGGTATTCCTTCCCCCGCAAAC
>JAFROJ010000037.1 GCA_017429765.1 Bacteroidales bacterium
GCTACCGGCCGGCCGATCGCGGAGGAAAGGGCCGAGCAGAACGACTCGTAGAGAGGGATGGCCAGCTCGTGGCCGGCGGCTCCGATGTAGGACGGCCGGTTGCCCTTCTTTGTTGAGGCCATGAGTGTGAACTGGCTCACCACGAGCGCCTCGCCACCGGCCTCGACGACGCTCCGGTTCATGACACCGTCCCCGTCATCGAATATCCGCATGGCCGAGATCTTCCTGACCAGCCATTCGATGTCTTCGGCTCCGTCCTCCCTCCCGATCCCGAGCAGGATCATCAGCCCGGGACCGATGGAGGACTTGACACTCCCGTCAATCGTCACGGAAGCGGTTGACACTCTTTGGATTACAGCTCGCATAAGAGTTCTCGGCCGATCAGGCCGGACCGTTCGCTAGATGTACTTGAAAGGCTTGAACGGCTTGCCGCCGGCCATGATCTCCTGACGCGCCTCGTCGAAGGTGACCTTCTCGCCGCTCCTCACAGCGGCGTTCGTCATCATGGTGGCGATGGAGTGGTTGTAGCCGGCCAGCACGGGGGCGTTGGTCTCCTTGCGGCTTCTCACACATTCCATCCAGTTCCTCATGTGCAGGTAAGTCATGACGTCGCCTCCGGTGTTGGCGGCGGTCTCGACCTTCACGGAAGGAAGCTTGAAGGTGTCAAGCAGGTTGGCCTTCATGCCCATGTCACGCGCGTCGCCCTCGCTGAGTCCTCCGGCGGAGGTGACCTCGTTAGTGTCGAGGTTCAGGGTGCCTCCGTTGGAGAAATAGAGCTCCTTGACGCCTCCGGCGGAGTTGGTGAACCTGGAGGTGTAGAGCACCTGGAAGCCGTCATACGAGCCCTCGGGGCCGTAGTCCATGACAGCGGTCAGTGTGTCGTAATTGCGGCGCCCGTCCTTCCAGAGATAGATGCCTCCGTTGGCGGCCACGCTGCGAGGATGGCTCAGGCCCGTGAACCAGTGGACGGTGTCGATCTGGTGCGACATCCACTGTCCCGGTATTCCTGATGAATATGGCCAGAACAGCCTGTACTCCAGGTATATCCTGGGATCCCACGGCTCGAACGGGCGGTTGCAGAGGAATCTCTTCCAGTCGGTGTCCTCCTCGCGGCACTCCGCGACGAGGGCGGGCCTGCGCCAGCGGCCGGGCTGGTTGACGTTCCAGCTCATCTCCACCATGGTGATGGCTCCGAACTTGCCGGAGTTGATGTATTCGCAAGCGGCCTGGTAGTTCGGCGCCGAACGGCGCTGGGAGCCGATCTGGATAATCCTTCCCGATCCCTGGGCTATCTTCAGGGCCTTGCGCGCGTCCTCCATCGTCTCGGCGAAAGGTTTCTCGCAATAGGCGTCGCACCCAGCCTCGACCGCCTCGACAAGGTGAGTGGCGTGCTGGAAGTCGGCCGTGGAGATGATCACGGCGTCGCACATACCGGACTCGTAGAGCTCCTCGTTGTTCCGGAAAGCCTTGACGGTGATCCCGTACTTCTCCTTGAAGAACTGGAGGGCCTCCTCACGGCGACGTTTCCAGATGTCGGAGACCGCCACGATCTCGAAGCCGAGCTCAGCGGCGCTCGCCATGAAAGTGGGGATGAGGGAGCCGCGGCAACGGTCTGAGAATCCGACGATCCCGACCCTGACCTTGTCATTGGCCCGCTTGGATCCGGCGTAGATCTTTGAGTCAAGCGCCAGTCCGCCGAGCATGATTCCGCCCGCTCCGACCAGGCTGGTCTTTATGAATTCCCTTCTTGTCTGCATAGTGAAACAGTGTTATTTGATTGAATTAATTTGCTCTCTCATGGTCTCCATAGCTTTTGGAAGCTGGGTGTCGATGTCTTGCCAGGAGCACTCGAACGACATGCGTCCGGTGTATTTGATCTTCTTCAGGGCCAGGAGATAAGGTGTGAAATCGTCCCCGTCAACACCCGGGGCGGTACGCTTGGCGAGTTCCGCCACGTGGCAGTGGACCAGCTTGTCAGCCGCCTCGACGATGTCGTCCGGGCTCTCGCTCATCCTCATCATATGGAAGATGTCGGCGATGACGCAGATGTTGTCGCTCCCGGTCTTCCGGGCGATCTCGGCGCCCTCCTTGACGGTGTTGATGAAGTTCGTCTCGGATGTCTGAAGAGGCTCGATAGCCACCTTGACACCATATTTCTCAGCGGCGGGGGCTATTCTCTTAAGGAAGCCGGTGAACTGCTCCTCCGCCTCCGCGCGGTCGAACCCCTCCGGGATGCTCCTGGAGCCGCTGCTGCCCAGCACGAGGATCTTGATCCCGATCTCGGCGGCCCTGCGGATCGCTGTCTGGGAATATTTGACGGCCCTCTCTATGTCGGCCTCCGGCCCGACAATCTTTATCTCGCCGGGGAAGAACCCGTTGGCGGAGTAGAGGGGAGGGACGGCGGTCGCGGCGTATTCCTTGTTCGCGGCGAACTCCTCGTCGCTTTTCTCGGGCATCAGGAATGATGAGACATTGGCCTCGATGTAGTCCAGCCCGGCGGCCTTGGCGGCCTCCGCCCAACCTGTGCCGCAGATGCCCAGACGCTGGTCCAGATTGAACTCATACTTGTCCCCGCAACCCGCGGGAATGAGCCCGGCGGCCATTGCCAGCGAGCAAAAAAGAAGAGTGACTTGACGCATAGTAACGATTAAAGTGTTATCTTTACAAAGATAATTAATATCACTAAAATCACCTATCCCGAAATGACATTTTTGAAGTCTATCGCCGCTACGGTCTCCGCTGTCTGTCTCCTGTCACCAGGTCTTTTCGCCCAGGCCAGGGCTGTCAACTATGACGAGTCGGCCGTTGCTCCCTACACCCTGGAGGACCCTCTTGTCTTCGCCAACGGGGAGAAAGTACGCTCGAGGAGCCAGTGGCCTGAAAGGAGGAAGGAGATCCTTGACATATTCCAGCGCGAGATGTACGGGGTCGCCCCACCCAAGGGTGAGGGAATATTCCTTGAGACGCTTGAGGAAGGATCCTCCCTCGCCGGGCAGGGTCACAGGCGCCAGGTCAGGATGTGGTTCCGTCCCGACCAGACCGGCCCCAAGGTCGATTGGCTGATCGTCACCCCCGGGAACGTCGACGGCCCGGTTCCCGTGGTTCTTTTCCTTAATTATTCCGGCAACCACGACGTCCTACCCGACAAGGAGATCCTTGTCCCGGACTGCTGGATGTCCGGGTTGTTCGGCGAGGTGGACCATAAGGCCTCCGAGGCCACCAGGGGGCGTTTCAACCGTGACGGGGAGATCACTGTCTATCCGGTCGGCGCCCTGGCGGCGAGAGGTTACGCCGTCGTGACGGCCTGCTATTGCGACATATCTCCGGATCCCAATTCCTCCGAGGTGGAGGATGGGGTGAAACTCCAGGACAGATTCGCTTACACTGGAGTATTCGACCTGTGGGGCCCCAGGGACCCCTCACGAGACGACAACACCACCTCTTTGATGGCTTGGGCCTGGGCGTTGTCCCGCGCCATGGACATGATCGAGGCTGACCCCGCGCTCGACCAGGACAAGGTGATCCTGACCGGCTATTCAAGGCTCGGGAAGGCGGCCCTCATAGCCGGCGCCTTCGACGAGAGGTTCCCGGTCACTGTCCCGGTCCAGACGGGCGGAGGGGGAGTGCCCCTGGCGAAAAGGAACTTCGGCGAGACGGTCGGGACCGAGGTGGTCTCTTTCCGCCACTGGTACTGCCGCGCCTACGACAAGTACGCCGACAAGACCGACACCATGCCTTTCGACCAGCACCTGCTTCTCGCCTGTTTCGCCCCGAGAGCCTTGCTCGTGGAGGGCTTCGACCAGGGATGGTTCGACACGAAGGGGGAGTACCTGTCAGTCAAGGCGGCGAGTCCTGTCTGGAAGTTCCTCGGAGACAAAGGGTTGCCGAAAGGGGAGTGGCCAGGGGACTATGACACCTCGGCGATAGGGACTTCTCTCGGCTATGTCCGCCGCGCCGGAGAGCACGGGATCTCAGCGATCGACTGGATCTGGACGCTGGAATTCGCGGAGAGATTCTGGAATAAGTGAAGGGTTTTTTAGCTATATTCGCGGACTCAAAAAACTGATACGAAGATGAAGGATTTATTTGATTTGAAAGGCCAGGTCGCCATGGTGACAGGATGCTCCGGCGGTCTGGGTGTGCAGATGGCAAAGGCTTTGGCTTCCGCCGGTTGTGATATCGTGCCGATAGCCAGGAGAATGGACAAACTTGAGGAGGTCGCCGCCTCCCTCAGGGCGGACTTCGGTGTCGAGGCGCTTCCGCTCCGTTGCGACATAACCTCCACCGAGCAGGTGGAAGAGGTTGTCTCCAAAGCCGTGGAACGCTTCGGGAGAATAGACATACTTGTCAACAACGCCGGCACAGGAGCCGTGGCTCCCGCCGAGAACATAACGGACGCCCAGTTCGAGAACGAGATGCAGATCGACCTGTTCGGCTCCTTCAGGGTCGCCAGGGCTGTCGCCGCCAAGGCTATGATTCCCGCCAAGTACGGAAGGGTGATCAACATCGCCTCGATGTACGGCCTGGTCGGAAACAAGATCGCCCCTTGCTCTCCCTATCACGCCGCCAAGGGAGGTGTCGTGAACCTTACCCGCGGCCTCGCTGCCGAGTGGGGTAAGTACGGGATCACGGTCAACACCATCTGCCCGGGTTATTTCTACACCCCTCTGACAGTCGACACGCTCAACTCCGACTACTTCCAGGATTACGCCCACCGGATCATTCCTCTGGAGCGTTACGGCAACGAGGGAGAGCTGGACACCGCGGTTCTCTTCCTCTCTTCCCCGGCCTCGTCCTATGTCACCGGAGTCGCCCTCCCTGTCGACGGAGGCTACACCTGCGTGTGATCTGTTAACAATAATAGTATAGCGTATGAGACGACTCATCCTTCTCCTGCTGGCTCTCGCGCCTCTGTCCGCTGCCGGACAGCCGGTTTACGAGTGCCACAGGGCGACCGGAAAGATCAAGATAGACGGCCGTGTCAGTGAGAAAGAATGGGCGGCCGCCGTCCCCTGTACCGGATTCAAGGACATCCGCGGCGATGGTTACGCGGCCCCCAAGTATCTCACCACCATGAGGATGCTGTGGGATGACGACAACCTTTATGTCTCCGCTGTACTTGAGGAGCCGGATGTCAAGGCCCAGGTCAGCCTCAGGGATGACATAGTCTATCATGACAATGATTTCGAGGTCTTCCTGAACCCCTACAACGACACCAAACTCTATTACGAGCTTGAGATCAACGCTTTGGGGACTGTGATGGATCTCCTGATGGACAAGCCTTACAGCGTCGGCGGGACCTACATCATGACATGGGATTTCCCCGGCCTGAAGACCGCCGTCAAGGTTCAGGGAAGCATCAACCGCTCCTCGGACACCGACAAGGGCTGGAGCGTGGAGATCATGATCCCGTTCAAGGGATTGAGCCGCGGCGGCGCCGACCCCTTGGGGAACCGCGAGTGGAGGGCCAATTTCTCAAGGGTGGAGTGGCTCACTAAACCTGAGGAGAACTGGGTCTGGGCGCCTACCGGCATCGTGGACATCCACCACCCCGACAAATGGGGGATAATACGTTTCGTTGATTAATATTCAAGACCGATGAAAGACATATTCCCTTGGGAGGAGCGTCCTTCCGGATCAAAGGAGGTCATGTGGAGATGCTCCCGGAACCCCATAATCCCCCGCGACCTTCTCTCCACCTCGAACTCGATTTTCAATTCCGCCGTGGTCCCGTTCAAGAAGGGGAAGTACAACTACGCCGGGGTTTTCCGTTGCGACGACACCAACCGGAGGATGCGGCTCCATGCCGGTTTCTCCGTGGACGGCATCGACTGGGAAATCCGGGAGGAGGATGTCAGGATGACAGGCGCCGATCCTGAGGTCGCCGAGTGGGTGTACGGCTACGACCCCAGGGTGACGCTCATCGACGGCAAGTACTATGTGACCTGGTGCAACGGCTATCACGGCCCGACCATCGGGGTGGCCTGGACCGAGGATTTCGAGGTCTTCCACCAGCTTGAGAACGCCTTCCTGCCGTACAACCGCAACGGGGTCTTGTTCCCGAAGAGGATCAACGGCAATTTCGCCATGCTCTCACGCCCGAGCGACACCGGTCACACCGCTTTCGGGGACATCTTCTATTCCGAGTCTCCCGACCTGGAGTTCTGGGGACGCCACCGCCATGTGATGTCTCCCACCCCCTTCGAGGTGAGCGCCTGGCAGTGCATGAAGATAGGCGCCGGTCCGGTCCCGATAGAGACCCCGGACGGCTGGCTGCTGCTTTACCACGGTGTGCTCCGCTCCTGCAACGGCTATGTCTATGCTTTCGGCTCCGCCCTGCTCGATCTCGAGCGTCCTTGGGTAGTGGCAGCGAGGAGCGGCCCTTATCTGATCTCGCCGAGGGAGATCTACGAGTGTGTCGGCGACGTGCCGAACGTGACCTTCCCCTGCGCCGCGCTTCACGACGAGTCAACCGGCCGGTTGGCGGTGTACTACGGATGCGCGGACTCGGTCACTGGCCTGGCCTTCGGCTATGTGCCGGAGATAGTCCGGTTCACGAGGGAGAACAGTATCGTCTGAGCCTGTTAAAGTAAGAAGAACATCGCCACTCCGGCGACACTGACAAGGACTCCGATGATCTCCTTGAACTTGATCTTGTGCTTGTTGATCAAGACGTCAGGGGCTATGATCAGGACCGGGGTCAGGGCCATCAGCGTCGAGGCGATCCCGGCGTTGGCGTATCTCACGGCCATCAGCGAGAGGGAGACCCCGAGAGCCGGGCCGAAGATGGTCAGAAGGGTGGCGTATCTCATACCGGCTCGGTCACGGGCGGCGGTCTTGAGGCTACCGAGTCCCTTGGTCAAAGCGAGGAGGATGATGAAACCTATAGCTCCGATGATGGCCCTGATCAGAGTGGAGGCGAAAGGGAGCATGGTCTCCATGGCCGCGGGTGAGCCTGTGGGGACCGCCGACTCGAAATATCCCATTCCGATCTTGCTCAGGACAAGGCCAACGCCTTGGCCGGTTCCGGCCCCGATCCCGAGGAGAATGCCCTTGAACGGGATGTCGAGTTGGAAATGATGCTTCTCACCCCGGCTCAGGATGGAAATGCCTATACCACAAAGGGTCACAACCATCGCCAGAATCGCTTTCCAGGACAGCGTCTCGCCAAGCATAATCCATCCCGCCACGGCGGCCATAGGCGGGGCGATGGTCATCATCAACTGTCCGAGCCTCGGGCCGATGCAGAGGTAACTGTTGAAAAGGCAGTAATCCCCGAAGACGTAACCCACGACAGCGGACAGACCCAGCCAAAGCCAGGCCTTCCCGTCGGCGTGGACGGGGTAGGGCCTCCCGACAGTCACCCATAGCAGGAGTGACAGGAATATGGTCGCGAGGACCAGGCGGATGACATTTGTCTCCATTGAACCTATCCTGCGGCTCGCCTTGTCGGCGAACCAGGCGGAGAAGGTCCAGGACACTGCCACGACCAATGATATTAATTCCCCAAGATGGCTCATTCCTTAAGCGAAAATCCTCGAAATATACAAATAGTTCGACTAATTGACAGCTTTGTTCGAAAAATGCCGTCAATTGAGTATCTTCGCGTGTTATGGCGAAACTATCAGAGAAAATTGGTTACGGTCTGGGGGACATGTCCTCCTCGATGTTCTGGAAGATATTTTCATATTACCTTCCCATTTTTTATTCAGACGTTTTCGGTCTCAAGCCCGTCCACGCGGCGACCCTGCTCCTCGTGACGAAGCTCTACGACGCGGTCTCAGATCCCGTCATGGGGATCATCGCCGACCGCACCGAGACCAGATGGGGAAAGTACCGTCCCTACCTGCTGTGGATGGCCGTCCCCTTCGCCGTCATAGGGGTGCTTTCCTTCTATGTCCCGAATGTCGGCTACAACCTGAAGCATGTGTACGCCTATCTCGCCTACATCCTGATGATGACGGCCTACACCGCCGTGAACGTGCCTTACGGGGCCATGCTCGGGGTCGTGACCTCCGACTCCAAGGAGAAGAGCGTGTTCTCCTCGTTCAGGATGTTCTTCGCCTACATCGGCAGTTTCATTGCCATGGGAATATTCTGGCTCTTCGAGAAGTCCATAATCGGCACCACGAACTCGGCCGGGAAGATCGTCAAGGGAGTCGGTGACGCCGACCCGATGAAGTGGACGATGATTGTGGCGGTCGTGGCCGTGATGTGCGCCGCCCTTTTCATCCTCTGCTTCCTGATGACCCGGGAGCACGTCAAGATCGAGAGGAAGGCCGCCGAGGAAGGCGGATCCTCCATCAAGGACGACCTCAAGGCCCTCGTGACCAACGGCCCCTGGTGGCTGATGCTCGGAGCCGCGATAGGCCAGCTCCTCTGCGGCTCGATCCGCGGTGGCGCCGCCGCCTATTATTTCGCTAATATCCTGGGAGCCAACATATTCCTCACTTGCGCCATCTATCTCACGATTGGTGAGATAGGCCAGATGGCCGGCGTCGCTTTCGCCGTCCCGCTCTCCGAGAAGATAGGCAAGAGGAACACCTTCATGGCCGCTATGGTCGCTGTCGTCTTGTTCAGCTCCGCCGTCTGGTTCGTCCCCGTAGGCTCGGCCGCTGGAGTCTGGTGGCTGATCGCCTTGCAGATTCTCGTGAGCCTGGCGATCGGAGTCGCCGCCCCTCTGACCTGGAGCATGTTCGCGGATGTGGCTGATTACTCTGAGCTTGAGAACGGAGCCAACTCGACAGGATTGATATTCTCATCCTCTTCCATGGCCCAGAAGTTCGGCGGGGCCATCGGAGGCTTCCTGCTCCTCGCCCTGCTCGGAGCCTTCGGCTATGACAAGGATCTGGCCGTCCAGGCCCCCAGGACCCTGGGAGCCATCAAGGCGATGATGAGTTATGTCCCGGCTATAGGCGCCCTCCTGTCAATACTCTTCCTCTCGTTCTACCCCCTGACCACAGGGAAGATGAACGAGATCCAGGCTAAGCTGAAGATAAAGAGGGGAGAGGCTTAGATCTCCTCGAGGGCTTTCCCGAGCTTGTCGATCATGACAGTCCCGAAGACGACCTTGCCCTCGGGATCGATCAGGTACATCGAGGGGATCCAGTTGACGTGGTAGTCCTGGGAGACCTGGGTCTCTTTCCACTTGGCGAGCGGGCTGACATGGCTCCAGCCCATCCCGTTCTCCTTGACGAATCCGGCCCACTGGTCCTTGTCGGTGTCGAACGAGACCCCGACGAACGCGACCTTGTCAGAGCCATACTTCTCCCAAAGCTCCTTCATCACGGGAACATCGTTCCTGCAGTCCGGGCACCAAGAGGCCCAGAAATCAAGAACCACATACTTTCCGAGGAAGTCCTTGAGGGACACCTCGTTACCTTCGGGATCCTGGAGGGTGAACTCGGGGGCGGCGGTACCTTTGGCGAGCAGCTCAGTGGCGTACTTGGCGTCGAGATCCTCGGTGACCTCCTCGACGGGTGCCTCTTCCTCTGCGGCCTTCTTGGCTTTGCCCTTGCAGGAAGAGAGGACAGGGATAGAGACTGCCAGAAACGCGCAAGCGACAGCGGCGACGATGTTAGATTTGTTAAGTGACATTTTCGTTAATATTTGATTGTCAATAATTTGGTCGCTTAAACAAAAACAGCCCCCGGTCGTCCCGGAGGCTGTCTTCGTGCTCTGTTAGGGACTCGAACCCTAGACCCGCTGATTAAGAGTCAGCTGCTCTACCAACTGAGCTAACAAAGCATTTTAAAGAACTATAAAGAACGTGGCTCCTTTGTGAACCGTTCGGGGCTCGAACCCGAGACCCCAACATTAAAAGTGTTGTGCTCTACCAACTGAGCTAACGATTCTTTCCAGTCGTTTCGGATCTATTCCGAATCGGGATTGCAAAGTTATATCGTTCAGAGGAAAAAACCAAATATTTCTGGAATTTTCGCCACTTATTTTTCCTTCGGGGCGGAATATTCCTTGATTCTTTGCTCTTCACCGACAGGGCAGACCAGCACATTCCCGTCCTTCACCGCGACTATGTAGTCCTTCAGCCCCGAGACGATCACAGTCTTGGCGTCCTCGGCGTGGACTATGCAGTCCTCGCATCCGAACAACCTGATATCCCGTCCGATGACCTTGTTCCCTCCCTCAATGGCGATCTCAGAGCCCCCGTCAGGGACAGGATCCTCCGAGGGCATCGGGATGTTCTCCTTGATGGAGCTGAAACTTCCCAGGTCGGACCATCCGAGGTCGCTCGCGATCACGTTGATCCGGTCTGATTTCTCCATCACGGCGTAGTCGATAGAGATCTTCTCGCAGGTTGGGAACAATTCCCTCAAGACCTCCTCCTCTTTCCATGAGCCGAACGACGCGGCGATGGAATCCATCACCCCGGCGATCTGGGGACAGTGCCTCCTCATCTCGGAAATAATTGTCCCGCAACCCCATACGAATATCCCGGCGTTCCAGAAATAGTTCCCTTCGGAGAGATATCCCGCGGCGGTGGCGGCGTCCGGCTTCTCCTTGAACCCCACCACTTTCACGATCTCGTCGGGCGACTTTCTCTCGGCGTGGATGTAGCCGTAGCCGGTGTCGGGGCGCGAGGGCTCGACGCCCACTGTCACGATCTCGCCGCTTCCATCGGTGAAGTTCAGGGCCTTGCGGATAGCCCCGGCGAATCTCTGGACATTGATGACCAGGGCGTCGGCGGGGGTCACGATGATGTTGGCGTCCGGACTGGAGGCCGCTATCTTCCAGCAGGCGTAGGCTATGCATGGGGCCGTGTTCCTCGGCACAGGCTCGGCCAGGATATGGTCATCGGGGATCAAGGGGAGCTGTTGCTTGACAAGATCCACGTAAGCCTCCGATGTGACCACCCAGAAATTCTCGATCTGGCAGACCGGCTTGAACCGTTCCACGGTCATCTGAAGCAAGGTTTTCCCTATCCCGAGGATGTCTATGAACTGTTTCGGCTTCTCGGGTACGCTGACGGGCCAGAGCCTGCTTCCGACTCCTCCGGCCATTATGACTACATGTGTGTTCATGGTCGTTGTTCTTGGTTTGAATGTAAAATTACAAAAAATGAAGGAAATTAAGCGGTTTTTTCGTAGATTAGCGAGACAAGAGCGTGACACCATCGTTCTTTATAACTAAAAAACGTGAATATGAGAAAGTACATCGCTGAATGCATCGGAACCTTCGTTCTGACATTCCTCGGCTGCGCCACGGCCATGTTCGTCGGCTGCGGCACCACCGCCGGCCTCTTCGCCACCGCCGCCGCCTTCGGTCTGTCGGTCATCGCCATGGCCTACACCATCGGAGGCATCTCTGGCTGCCACATCAATCCCGCCATCACCCTCGGCGTCGCCCTGTCCGGAAGGATGAGCTGGAAGGACGCCTGCGGCTACTGGATCGGCCAGGTCATCGGCGCTGTCGTGGCCGGTGCCCTCCTGCTTCTCTTCGCCAAGGTCATGACCCCCTCGACCGCTTTCGCCGGCGCCAACCCCGCCGGACTCGGTTGCAACGGTGTGGCCGGAGCGGGCGGAGCCGGTGGAGCCTTCCTCGTTGAGGTCGTGGCCACCTTCCTCTTCGTCCTCGTGGTTCTCGGGACCACCGACGGCAAGGTCGGGGCCGGGAATCTCGCCGGTCTCGCTATCGGTCTCACTCTCATCCTGATCCATCTTGTCTGCATCAACCTGACCGGCACATCCGTCAATCCGGCCCGCTCGATCGGACCGGCCCTCTTCGCCGGCGGCCAGGCTCTCAAGGATCTATGGGTGTTCATCGTGGCCCCTCTGTGCGGCGGCGCCCTCAGCGCCATCGTCTGGTGCGCCCTCGCTCCTAAGGAGTAAAAGACAATGCTGGAGAAGATAGTAACAGCTGTCAACAATGTGATTTGGAGTCCGGCGCTCGTGGCGTTGCTAGTCGGCGCCGGACTCTATTTCTCAATCAGGACCAGGTTTGTCCAGCTAAGGAGGTTCGGCCTCATGGCGAGGCTGCTTTTCCGTAAGCGGGACCCTGGCTCGGAGAAGAAGGGTGTCTCCTCTTTCGAGGCCTTCTGCATCGCCCTCTCAGGCAGAGTCGGCACTGGTAATATAGTCGGTGTGGCGACCGCGATAGCCCTCGGCGGGCCCGGTGCTATTTTCTGGATGTGGGTGATCGCTTTCTTCGGCGCGTCGACCGCCTTTGTCGAGTCGACTCTCGCCCAACTCTTCAAGTTCACGCACAAGACCGGGTTCAGGGGCGGCCCGGCCTGCTACATCGAGAAAGGCCTCAAGTCCCGCTGGATGGCGGTTCTTTTCGCCGTTGTCACCATCATAGCCTGCGGCCTGATGCTCCCCACCGTCCAGGCGAACGGGATGGCCACGGCCGCTATGAACTCATTCAACATCTCGCCTCTTTATTCAGGCCTTTTCCTCGCCGCTGTCCTCGGACTGGTGATAGTCGGGGGAGTGAAGAGGGTGGCCAAGGCGGCCTCGCTTATCACCCCTCTCATGGCGGTGATTTATGTGATCATCTCTCTTGTCATCCTCGCCCTCAATTGGCGGGCGATTCCCGGCCTGCTTGCCCTGATTGTGAACAACGCTTTGGGAATCAATCCTTTGTGCGGCGGAATCCTCGGCTCCACCATCATGCTCGGAGTCAAGCGCGGCCTCTTCTCGAACGAGGCCGGCCAGGGAACAGGAGCCATACCTTCCGCTTCGGCGGACGTCAAGCACCCGGCCGAGCAAGGTCTTGTCCAGGCATTCTCGGTCTACGTCGACACCCTTCTGGTGTGCACGGCCACAGCCTTGATGATCCTCTCCGCCGGCACCTTCAACATCCTTGACGCCAAGACAGGGGAGATGCTTCTGGCTAACGACCCCGCTCTCGGGGCCAATTATGTGGGATATACCCAGGCGGCCGTCGACTCGGTCATCAGCGGGTTCGGGAGCGTTTTCGTCAGCATAGCGCTCGCGTTCTTCGTCTTCACGACCGTGATGGCCTATTACATCTATTCCGAGTCCAGCGTGATGTACCTTTGCAGCCTCGGGAAGAAGGTGTCCCCCAAGGTCGAGGCCCTGATGATCAGGATCCTTCAGCTCGTGATCATCGCCGCCGTCGTCTTCGGGGCCGTCAAGGAAGCCAATCTGGTCTGGACACTCGGAGACATCGGGATCGGCATCATGGCCTGGGTCAATGTGGTCGCCATAATCATCCTCGCCCCCAAAGCCTTCAAGACTTTGAGGGAATACGAGGGCATGTTAAAGGAAAACTCCCGGAAATAGCCTCTATAAGCCCAGGCTGGAGATGAAGTGAGCGAATATCTCCGGGCGCGGCGGCAATGGAAACACGAAACCGTAAACCTCCACCTAGAAATGGGCGGTTACGGTGATTATGATAATTGTCGCAATGTCCTAAAGTGTTCTTGTCCCTGAGTTCAAGCCCTCGAAGAAGACCTTGAGATCTCCGGTGGCGCCGGCCGCCGGTTTGATCACCACCTTCTTGGAAGTCCGGGGAAGTAGTGTGAAGAAATTGTCCGAATACATCGAGCCGCAAACCGGCTCGTCATCCATCCCCCTGAGCTGCAGCCTGTTGAAGAAAGCGATTCTGCCGGAGGTGTTCTTTATGGTGACCTCGACGCTTCCGTCGGGGAGATCCTTCCTGGTCAGTCTGACCGTCGCCTTGGGCATATCCTGAAGCGGTTCGAAGCCGGAGGTGCAGGGGCCCGTCACGGTCTGGGGTCCCTCGTAGGCGTCGGTGGAGCGCCAATAGATGTTCTCGGAGATGGTCTCTCCAGACTTGCCGGTCAATGTCAGGCAGATGAAATGGACCTTGGATATCCCTTCCGGGAACTCGAGTGTTAGGATGTCGTCCTCGGCCTTGTCGGCCGGGACATCCAAAGCGGACTCCCAAGTCTTGACCAACTTGCCCGACAGGTCGAACAACCTGGCTTTCAACCTCGCCCCAATGACCGGCTCGAAGGTGTCGTTGACAACGCTGACGGTGTTCTTGAGGTAATCGAACTGGACGTGGACCGGCTCGAGCGAGCGCATGGTGTGGAAGAGGGAGGCGGTGGGCTCGAGGTACCAGTCCCACATTCTCGCGCAAACCTGAACGTTCGGGCTGTTGTGGTACCAGAACAGAAGCCCGGAGCAGAAGCGGTCCCCGTCATCGAGGCGGTTGTAGTTCCAGACTTCCCAGATGCTCTTCGAGTTCATGGCCCCGACAAGCTGTCCCTTCCTGGCGTAATCCTCGATCCCGGAAGGCTCCCCATATTGCCGGACCATCTCGTCGTATAGGGTGGTCATAAGGTGGAACCCGTTGCCGTCCAGATAGTTCCAGGTGTATTTGTCAATAGGCCAGAGCTTGTCGGCGGGCATCATACGGCGCAGAGTCTCAATCACTGGCAGGGTTGGCGCCCCATATTCGGGATTGAAGCCGTCCACCCTGCTGCCCCTGTCCGAGGCCGTGTTGGTGTAGTGCCTCATCGGGTTGACCTGCTTGTAGGGGCTGCCGTCATGGATGCCGTCGCACTCGGATTGCATCTGGTAGGGTCGGGTGCCGTCGAGAGCGTCAAGAAGGGCCGGAGTGCCAGTGACCTCCGTGCTCTCGTTGGAGGCGACGTAGAAAACTATCGAGGGGTGGTTGCGAATCCTCTTGACCGTGGATTCAACATTATTGAAATATATCGATTTGTCGTGCGGATGTCGGGTATCGCCGGTCATCCAGAACTCCTGCCAGACCATGATCCCGTACTCGTCGCAGAGCTGGTAGAAGAGGTCGCTCTCGGCGATCCCTCCGCCCCAGAGGCGCAGGAAGTTGACTCCCGACTGGTCGGTGTAGGCCATCTCAGTCCTCATCCTTGCGTCATCGGTCCTGAGCATGGCCTCCGGGATCCAGTTACTGCCTCTGATGAACATCCTTTTCCCGTTGATGATGAAGACTTTGGACCCGTCAGGGGTGTCGGTCGTGACCTTGACGTCGCGGATGCCGAAAGTCACTTCCGCCGAGTCGGACACCTTCCCGCCGACCGTGGCGGTCAATTTTAATTTATAAAGAGGCTGCCCTCCCTTGTTCTTGGGCCACCATAATCTCGGGTTCTTGATGGTCAGTTGGGGATATTCCTCGGGCGTGAATGTCACGACAGGCTCCTCTCCCCGGATCAGGGAGACCTCCTTCCCGAAGCGTATGCCTGTCCCTTCTATCTCACCCTCCACCAGGCATTTGACGGGCTCGTTGTCCCTGAAGCCGCTGGCGGGGTTGACGAGCTCCACAGAGATTGTCTCGCCGGCGGTGTCGAGGCCGGGGGAGAGGGATGACTTCACAAAGGGCGCCCGCATCGCCACCGGTCCGGTCTTGTAAAGGCTGATTGATTTCCAGATGCCGGTGTTCCTGTCCCGGATCCCGTCGTCGTAGGAGAAGTCCCAGCCGACAGTCATGAGCTGGGTCGTGTTCCAGCCGATGTCGCCGTCACCACCGTTGCGGTTCTCCCCGGGGGCTCCCCAAGGCTTGGGCATTGTCGTCCCGGGAATATCAACAGGCTTCACAAGGATCGCCAGGCCGTTCCGCCCGTCCTTTGAGACAAAGTCCGTTATGTCGATCCGGTCATCGGCGAACATGCCGGCCATGACGCTGACAAGGTGCCCGTTAAGCCACCACTCAGCCCGGTAATTGATGCCCTCGGGATGAAGCCACAGGCGTTCCCCTTCCTCAAGGGGCGGGGTGTCGAACTCTGTCCGGAACCAGAATGTGTAGAAATCCCGGCCGGCCGCGGTGATGTCGGGGATCCTCTTCTCGGACATCTTGTTGGTGGTCCCATAGTATGGCTCCGGGAAGACCCCGTTCTCCACGAGCGATGTCAGCGTTGTCCCAGGCACGATGGCCTCCATCCAGGCGCTATCGTCGAAACCGGCCGACGACAAAGCTTCCGCCGCGGCTCTGGTCTCCCCGGCCCGGCACATCCTCCACACGAACTCCCCGTCATGCCCAAGCCTCGAGTCCAGCCTCTGACCCCAGGCCGCCGCGGCCAGCGTCCAGGCCACCGCCACCACCAACACTCTCTTCATGGAAATAATTGTCTTTGAATATCTTATGCTTTTGGCTATTGCTGTTGGAGCGAAAGTGGTTCTGCCCCGGAACCACTGCCACCCTCGGCACGTTAAGAGGGGGGACCGGAGCCACGCGTAGCGAGGCGAACGGTGGGGCCGCGAAGCGGCGGTTCCGGGACAGAACCACTTTCACTCCAACAGGGAGGAGTTTACTTAGTTCCGAAGATGCGGTCGCCGGCGTCGCCGAGACCGGGAACGATGTAGGCGTTCTCGTTGAGGCAGTCATCCACCGCGGCCGTGTAGATGTCCACGTCCGGATGCTCGTTCTGCACCTTCTTGATGCCCTCAGGCACGCTCACAAGGCACATCAGCCTGATGTTCTTGCACCCCCGCTCCTTAAGCATCGAGATGGCGTCGCAGGCGCTGCCGCCAGTCGCCAGCATCGGGTCAGTCACAATCACAAGACGATCCTGGATGTCCTCCGGAAGCTTGCAGTAATACACCACGGGTTTGTGAGTCTCCTCGTTGCGGTAAAGGCCGATATGACCGACCTTGGCGACAGGAACCAGAGTCTGAAGGCCCTCCACCATGCCCATGCCGGCCCTGAGGATAGGGACGATGGCCAACTTGCGGCCGGAGACCTCCTTCGCGGTCGTCTTGCAGATAGGAGTCTCGATCTCGACATCCTCCAGGGGGATGTCCCTCGTGACCTCGTAACCCATCAGCAGGGATATCTCCTTAAGCAGCTCCCTGAAATCCTTTGAACCCGTGTTCTTGTCCCTCATGATGGTCAGTTTGTGCTGAACCATGGGATGGTTGATTACATGCAATAAGCTCATGATTACTAATGATTTATATTAATTGATTATAAGAATTCCACTTCTGGTGACTGCGCCTTCTTCATCTTCTTCTGGAATTTGGCGAGCGTCTTCATCCTCTTTTTCTCGATATGTTCCCGGAGCTTCGCCTCGGCCGACTGGGAGATATTCGGGAGACGCTTGCGCATGGCCTTCGCCTTGTTGATGATGAAAGCTTCCATGTGGCGCTCCCTCTTCTCTATGTAGATGTCGTCGTAGCCGATCATGATGCCGGTCTCGATCGCGTCTCCCAACTCGTCGTTGACACAAGAGCCCAGCATCTTCATCCTCGAGGAGGTGTTGATGTAGGAGTTGACGAGCGGGGGAATATTCGTGCCGAGCTTGCGGACAGCGTCCTTGAGGAGCCTGTAGTCCTTCTTCACGTCGTCCTCCCTCAGGATGAGGTCCATCATGGTCTCGCTCTCGGTCATCTCAAGCTCGTTCTTCGGGCGCACAAGGCCGTCCGGGTCGTTGAAATGCTTCTTCAGGAAATGGATGATCAGGTTCCTGGCGGTCTCGTTGTAAGACGGGTAGATGGTCATCTTGCCCAGGAAATAGAGAATGGAGGGATGGTGAAGGATCACCGAGGTTATCCCGTCCCAAAGGTTGTCCATCGTGAACAACGATTTCGCTCCGGCCCTTGAGCTCTGGTACTCGGGAGTCACGAATGAGCGGCCCAACTCCATGATATGGGGGAGGTAACGCTCTATGAACTCGTCGGAGAACCGGTACAGGTGAGAGGAAGTGATGTTCGGCTGCCCGTCTTCTTTCAACTTCACATTGGTGCCGAGGATGTACCTGTATCCGCCTATGATGGCTTTCGCGTCAGGGTCCCAGACAATCAGCTGGCAGTAAGGATCCTCCATCATGTCGTACTCGTCCAAGTCGATTGACTTGCCGGAGCTCGCCCCGGCCTCCCTGTAGGCCACCTCCCGGAGGCGCCCGATCTCACGGACAGTGTTGGGGGAGTCCTTCCATGTGACGATGTACAACTCATTTCCGCCCTTGTTAGTGTCCCCGAGTTTCTTGTCGGGGGTGAGTTCGGCCATGATCAGCTCGACATCCACGGGATCGATGATCGGTTCCATATCATTTCAAGTTATATACTTCCTCCCTCACGACTCTCGCCCACTCCAGCGGGGACCTAGAAGAGTCGAATCGGGTAGGGGGGATAGGCTCCCCGAATATTATCTCATACTCCTTCCCGTGGGCCCTGTGAAGCTCGGAGGGAAGGAAAAGCATCGGCAGGTTGAACTTGATTCCCAAGGCCTTGCAAAGGGAGTCAACCCGGTAGAATCGTTTGGAGTTGGTCCCCACGAAACGGACCGGCACGACCCATCTCCCTGTCTCGACACTCTTTGTGATGAATGTCTTCTTCCACGCGGGATCCTGGATCTTCCCCTCGATCTTCCTCGAGCATTTCCCGGCCGGGAACATAAGGATGTCGGCCTCGCTGTTGAATATGCTGTCCACGTCGGCTGACAGGCGCTTTGACTGCCCGCCCAGCTTGTTCACGGGGACGCACATCGGGGCCAGACCCTTGATGTTCATGAGGAAATCGTTGACCATCAGCTTTATAGGACGGTTCGTCCCGCTCCCGATCACGCCTATCAGGGCTATCCCGTCCGCCCCTCCGAGAGGATGGTTCGAGGCGTAGGTCAGCCTCACGCCCTCCGGGATCTTGAGCCCGTCCAGGCCCTTCACCTTCAAAGTGATGTCCTGGTACTTGACACATTCAGTGCAGAACTCCACACCCTCGTACCCTTTCGAAAGGAAACCGTTGATGTAGTCCTGGTGGATGAACCTCTCCATCATCCGGCCGAGGAACCGGGGAATCCTCTTCCCGGTCCTCTCCGAAACGATCTTGACGACATCTATGGTCTGTCCCTGGGGCATATTAATCCATCAACTTCTTGTACTTGAATCGCTTGGGCTCAACGTTCCCGAGCCTGGCCTTCTTGTTCTCCTCGTACTCGGAGTAATTCCCGTCGAAGAAGACCACCTTCCCGTCGCCCTCGAAGGCTAGCATGTGGGTGGCGATACGGTCCAGGAACCAGCGGTCATGGCTGACCACGACGGCGCATCCGGCGAAATTCTCCAGACCGTCCTCCAGCGCCCGGATCGTGTTGACATCCACGTCGTTGGTGGGCTCGTCGAGGAGCAGGACGTTGCCCTCGTCCTTGAGAGTCAAGGCGAGGTGGAGCCTGTTCCGCTCTCCGCCGGACAGCACGCCGCAGAGTTTCTCCTGGTCCGCCCCGGTGAAATTGAACCTGGACACCCACGCCCTCGCGTTGACATCCCTTCCCCCGAGCCTGACCCACTCCGAGTCCCCGGCTATTGTCTCATAGACAGTGTTGTCGGGGTCGATGCTCTTGTGCTGCTGGTCCACGTAGGAGATCTTCACAGTCTCGCCTATGTCGATGGTCCCCGAATCGGGTTTCTCTATGCCCATGATGAGCCTGAACAGGGTCGTCTTGCCGGCCCCGTTCGGACCTATGACCCCGACAATTCCCGCGGGCGGCAGGGAGAAGGAAAGATTCTCGAATAGCAGCTTGTCCCCGTAGGCCTTCGAGACATTGTCGAAGACAATGACCTTGTTCCCGAGCCGGGGACCGTTCGGGATGTAGATCTCCAGATTCTTCTCTTTCTCCTTGGTGTCGGCCGATGCGAGCCTCTCGTAGGCTCCCAGACGGGCTTTCTGCTTGGCCTGGCGAGCCTTAGGAGCCATCCTGACCCATTCCAGCTCATGCTCGAGAGTCTTCCTGCGGCGGCTCTCTTGTTTTTCCTCCAGGGCGAGCCTCTTGGTCTTCTGGTCCAGCCAGGAACTGTAGTTACCCTTCCACGGGATACCCTCGCCCCTGTCGAGCTCAAGGATCCATCCGGCGACGTTGTCGAGGAAGTAGCGGTCGTGGGTGACGGCTATGACCGTGCCTTTATACTGACGGAGATGGGCCTCCAGCCACTGGATGCTCTCCGCGTCCAGATGGTTCGTGGGCTCGTCCAGAAGCAGGACGTCAGGCTGCTGGAGCAGCAACCGGCAAAGGGCGACCCTTCTGCGCTCGCCTCCCGAAAGGGTGGACACCAGGGCGTCCGGCGCCGGGCAGTTCAGGGCGTCCATGGCCCTCTCCAGTTTGGAGTCGATGTCCCATCCGCCAAGATGGTCTATGGTCTCGGAAAGCTCGCCCTGGCGCTCTATCAGGCTGTTCATCTGGTCGTCGTCCATCGGCTCCATGAACCTCATCGAGATCTCGTTGTACTCGTTCAGGGCGTCCATGATCTCCTGGACACCTTCCTGGACGACCTCGATGACGGTCTTGGAGGGATCCATCACAGGCTCCTGCTCGAGATAGCCGACGGAATAGCCCGGAGCCCAGACCACCTCACCCCTGTAGGATTTCTCCACTCCGGCGATAATCTTGAGCAACGTGGACTTGCCCGACCCGTTCAAACCGATGATGCCGATCTTGGCCCCGTAGAAGAACGAGAGGTATATGTCCTTAAGTATCACTTTGTTATTGTTCGGGAGTGTCTTCCCGACTCCGCACATGGAGAAGATTATGGTCTCGTCAGCCATATAGGTTGTTATTAGTGGTACAAATACAAAAATAATCAATTAATCAGAAAAAAATCGTAAATTGTGAAGTGTATCGAATAATAATCAATTAGCATATCACCATGAGAACCTCAATCAAAACCCTGTTGGTCGGGACGCTCGTCGCGGCGCTGTCCGTGATCCCCGTCAAGGCCCAGATCCTCGCCGGCCCCCACGGCTCGGAAGACATGAAAATCGGCGTGGCCGGCTACAGCTACCGCAACTTCTCGATCGACGAGACGCTGGCCATGCTCCAGAGCATGGACGTGAAGTACCTCTCCATCAAGGACTGGTGGCTGCCTCTGGACTCCACCAAGGAGCAGATGGACGAGTTCAAGAAGAAATGCGCGTCCTACGGGGTTGACGGCTACATCCTCGGGCCTATCTACATGAAATCCAAGGCCGAGGTGGACAGGGCTTTCGCCTACACGGAGCGTTACGGGATCAAGATGTTCATCGGCGTCCCCGACTATGACCTGATCGATTATGTCATAGAGAAAGTGGCCCAGACAGGAATAAAGGTCGCTATCCACACCCACGGACCGGACGGCGCCGCCTTCCCGAGCATCTACAAGATCATGGAGTTGGTCAAGGATCCTTCCCTCGGTGTCGGATGCTGCCTCGACATGGGACACTCCGTCCGCAGCGGCGAGGACATAGCCCAGATCGTCAAGAAATACCACAAATGGATCTACGACATCCACATCAAGGACGAGACCGCTCCCTCCAAGGCCGGGCAGACCTGGGAAATGGGCAGGGGAGTCATCGACTACAGGCCGATCGTCAAGGCTCTCCGCAAAGTTCATTACCAGGGTGTCGTCTCGCTCGAGTTCGAGAAGAACGGGGACAATCCTCATCCCGGAGTCGCCGAGTCCATAGGTTATCTCCGAGGCATCCTTGACGGGACCAAGTGATTCACACAGAGATGATCCGTGAGTTTTTACCAATAGCCCTCGCGTTGGCGCTGGTCGCCTGCGCGCCTGCGAACAAAGATGCCTCCGACGGGCTCTACAAGGTTCAGGATGTCTTCGAGCCGCTGCCCGGAGGCAAGGTCAAGATGGAGGGGCATTTCGAGGATTACATCAACCTCTCCCTTAACAACTGGGCCAAGGGCGTGATGCCCTACGACGCCGTGGTAGAGTTCTTCCGCTCCGGGAGGAAGCAGTTCGCCCTGGGCGAGATGCCCGGCAAGAGCCTCAGGAGCAACGCCCTGCTGTGGCGTTACACCCGCGACCCCGAGCTGAAGGCTATCACGAAGGATGTTGTCTATTCATTGATAGCCGCGGCGAAGAGCAACGGCTCGATCAGCTGCACGCCGGTCGAGGAGCAGCCCGGCGACAGGGACGGAGACATCTGGGAGAGGAAATATGTCCTGCTGGGACTCAGCCAGTACTATCTCGATGTCGAGAGGGACTCCGTCGTTCTCGAGGCGATGGAGAAAGAGGCCCGGTCGGTGATGGACCAAGTCGGCCCCGCCCCAAAGAAAAGCGTGACCGAGCTTGGCTGGAGCGCCACCAAAATCGAATCCTCATCGATCCTGGAGCCTTTCATGAGGCTGTATTTCATCACCGGGAAGAAGGAATACCTCGATTTCGCCACCTACATCATCTCATCCGGCGGCAACAAGGGGAGTGACATTTTCGCTCTCATCAGCGAGGGAGTCCCTGTCCGCGAGGTGGGAATCCCTTACCCCAAAGCCTACGAGATGACCTCCGTCTTCGAGGGTCTCGCCGAGTACTACCGCGCCACCGGTGACGAGCGCTGGCTGGACTGCCTGACCAAGTTCTTCAACGAGGTCAGGGAGGACGAGCTGACCATCATCGGCAACGGCGGGGACGATGTCTACTGGCCCGAACTCTATGGCGAGGGCTGGGGCAACGCCGCCGTCGAGCAGACCAACCCCGACATCAAGAGGATGATGGAGACCTGCGTGGGAGTCACATGGATGAAATTCTGCTCCCAGTACCTCAGGCTCACCGGCGATCCCGCCGCCGTCGACTGCATCGAGAGATACGCCTACAACGGCCTCATCGGCGCCATGAGACCCGACGGCAAGGGCTTCAGCTATGTCAATCTCCTGAACGGCCCCAAGGTGACCAACCATGGATGGGGCATGGTGATAGACGGCCTGCCGGTCACATGCTGCAACCTGAACGGCCCCTCGGGTCTCGGGTATATCCCTTATGTCGCCGTGATGCAGGCCAAGGAAGGCCCTGTTGTGAATCTCTATAATAAAGGTGTCTACAAGGCCGTGACCGCCGACGGGAGATATGTCTCGCTCGGGATCGACACCGATTTCCCTCTCGACGGAGAGGTCAAGATCGCGGTCTTCCCCTCCGGGAGCGGCAAGTTCACGGTCAGGCTGCATATTCCCTCATGGAGCCCGAACACGACTGTTTCTGTCAACGGGAAGAAGGTTGGTAACGTGAAGGCCGGAACCTACCTTCCCCTCGAACGTGACTGGAAGGCCGGTGACGAGATCCGCCTCTCATTCGAGATGAAGGCCACCCTGGTCATGGCCAAGGAAGGCAAGAACCCCAAGGGCAAGGATTTCCAGGCGGTCCAGTGGGGCCCTCTTGTGCTGGCCCGTGACGAGAAGATCGACCCCGCCTACGCCGAGCCTGTCAAGGTCGTGGCGGACGCCGACGGGGTGGTCCAGGTCAAGAGGATAACCCCCGAGCTTCCCGGCACCAAGGTCGAGTTCCTTGTGCCCACGACCACCGGCGAGGTCCGTATGGTCGATTACGCAACCGTGGACTGCTGGGAGGGAACCAACATCCAGACCTGGCTGCCCATTCTGAAATAACTCTGTCATGGTGAGAATATTCTGCCTGAACACAGGCGATTCCAAGGAGTTCACCGAGGGCGTCACCCTGGGTGAGATCGCCGCTGAGTTCGATTTCCCGAAACCCTACGACATCCTCGCCGCCAAAGTCAACAACGTGGCGCAGGGGCTGAAGTTCAAGGTCTATCACAGCCTCGACGTCGAGTTCCTGGACTACCGCGACTACACTGGCCGCAACTTCTACTGCCGCTCGCTCTGCTTCCTTCTCTACAAGGGAGTCAAGGACTTGTTCCCGGACAGCCGCCTGACGATCCGCAGGCCCATCTCAAAGGGCTACTACTGCGTGGTGGACAAGGGTGGCGGAACCCCTTTCACTGAGGCCGACGCGGACTCCGTCAGGGCCAGGATGCTGGAGATAGTGGACCAGGACATGCCCTTCCGCCGCCACGAGGCGAGGGTCGAGGACGCCGTCAAGACCTTCTCGGCCATAGGGGCCGCTGACAAGGTCAAGCTCCTGAAGACCTGCGGGGACGTCTATGTCACCTACTACACCCTTGGAGGCGTGGCCGACTATTACTACGACGAGCTTGTCCCCTCCGCCGGATTCCTTAAGACATGGAGCGTCAATTACTTCCGTGAAGGAATATTGCTCCGTGTCCCGGACCGTCACCATCCCGAGGACCTCGCTCCGCTCATCGACCAGCCCAAGACCTTCGAGGTGTTCAGGGAGGCCCACAAGTGGAACGGCATCATGGAGCTCGGTCATGTGGGCGATGTCAACGAGGCCATCCTGAGCGGCAAGGCGTCGGATCTGATCCAGATAGCGGAGGCCCTTCAGGAGAAGAAGATAGTGCAGATAGCGGAGGAGATCGAGAGGCGTCACCGGGATCCCGAGAACCCTGTCAGGCTGGTGCTGATCACGGGCCCCACAAGCAGCGGCAAGTCCACTTTCTGCAAGCGCCTGAGCATCCAGCTGAAGGCCTGCGGGCTCCATCCCGTCTCATTCTCGACCGATGACTATTTCGTCAACCGTCTCGAAACCCCGAGGCTGCCCGACGGGTCTTTCGACTTCGACAATTTCGACACGGTCGATCACGACTATCTCCAGAAAGACCTACTGAAACTTCTCTCCGGCGAGGAAGTCGAGGTGCCCGAGTTCAACTTCGTGACCGGTCTCAGGGAGTTCAACGGCAAGACCTTGAAGCTCGGGGACAGGTCCGTCCTGCTCCTGGAGGGCATCCACGCCCTGAACCCCAGGCTCTCGGATCAGGTTCCCGACAAGGACAAGTTCAGGATATTCATAAACACCATCACCTCAATCTCGCTTGACTCCCACAACTGCATCCCGACGAGCGACAACCGTCTCTTGAGACGTATCGTCAGGGACTTCCTGAAGGGTGCCTTCACGGCGAGGGAGACCATCGCGAACTGGCCGAATGTGCGCCGTTCCGAGGTCAGGTGGATCTACCCCTTCCAGGAGGAGGCCGATGTCCTGTTCAACTCGGCCTATCTCGCCGAGTTCGCGGTCCTGAGGACGCAAGCCGAGAGTATCCTCGCGACCGTCCCCAGGAACTGCAAGGAGTACAGCGAGGCCAGCAGGCTGCTGAAGTTCCTGCACTATTTCGTGCCGGTCTCCGACAGGGAGATCCCGCTGAACTCCTTGATGAGAGGCTTCATCGGCGGAGGAAACTATTGATTTTGAGTATCTTCTGTTTCTCCAGCATCCTTTTCCCCTCCGACGCCGCCAAAGACCTTAAACCCTTTGTCAATCCCGCATAGCCGCGGTGCCCTTTCCGGTCCGTCCACGAAAACGCCCTGTTTCGTGGACGGATTGTTCTTCGGTGGTGTTTTGTCCATATAAATGGCTGTTTTTATGGACGGATATTCTTTGAAGGGAAGATTTGGTCCAACGAATCTTCTCGGAGTTTAAGGATACGGGCGATTTTGGCGTTGTCTGCCTTGTATTCATAATGAAGCTTCTTCGCGATGTCGATCTTCTCGTTATACCCAAGCAAATTAGGCTTGATTCCACCGTAGTCCCTAGAGCTGATCAGATATGTGACAGACACCAGCTCATCGTCCGTGTAATAAACCAAGTCGCCGAGCGTCGAGGCGATTTCTTTATAAGACTCAATGTCTCTGGACACTTTATGGAAATAGTGCCTGGCGTCACGGAACACCCCTTCGCCGATGTCAAGGCTGCAATAACTTGACGGTGAGAAGTAGCCGTCGATCACGGCCCATTTTTCCGGGTAATCGATATTCTTGGAATGAGTCAGATCCCTTTTGGCGGCGACGGTCAGATCACGGAAATAAGAATCCATCAAGCGTTTAGCCTGCGGATTGAAGTAATAGCTGTTGGCGCCGTAGGGGTAAGTGAAAGGGGTGAAGTCCGGGTTCACGATGTAGTTGTTCCGGTTAGTGTAACAGAGCTGATTCCTTAGCGAATCCAAAGTCTCTATCGGGATCACCTGTATCTCGAAACCGCTTAAGTCGACACTGGATCTTGTGAGAGCCAAATACCTTTTGTAGCGCTTTTTGAACAGGGAGAAAAAGCGTCTAGCCTCTTCCTCGGTCCCTGCCAGAACCACATGAATATGATTACTCATCAGCTCGAATGTCAGTATGGCGATTCCCTGGCACTCATACGAGCAGATGGCTATCAATGTCATGGCGAAAGTGTAATCCTCCACACGGCTGAAAATCACGCTTTGGTTGGTTCCGGGAGTGCAAAGGTGGAAGAACGCTCCGAATTCTCGGATTGTGTAGTTGAAGATAAAGGAGCACCAGCTTTCTTTCTCATTGAAAGTACGCCC
>JAFROJ010000038.1 GCA_017429765.1 Bacteroidales bacterium
AACTATGATCATAACTAATTTACCACCTCCTTTTTATCAAAGCGGGTGCAAAGATATGAAAATTTTCTTAATTTTGTCAAAACAAAAATGTTATTTCAATGGACAGCCCGTTTTTATACAACAAGTATGTGACAGGCCAGCGTTTCATAGGCCGCAAGGAAGACTGCGCCATTCTGGCCAACCTGTTGTCCCAAGGTGAGAATGTGGTTCTCTGGGAGCCTGTCGGCACGGGCAAGAAATCAATAGTCCATCAGGTGCTTACCAGGATGAGGGTGTCCGGCGGCCGGTTCGTCACCGGGGACATCACCGCTCTGGATGTCCGCTCCAACGACACTTTCTTCAAGAGATTCGGCTCGGCTGTCATCCGCCTGGTGGCGTCCACTCCGGACGAGTACGCCCAGACGGTGGCCAGGTACCTCTCCGGGACTCATTTCGTGTTCGACAAGAACGCCTATTCCAACTCCGACACAATCCTCTCGACTAACTGGGATCTCGACGACGACGACTACCTTGCGGTCCTCAGGCTCCCCTACAGGCTGGCGGAGGACAGGAGGGAGAGGATATTCATGATCATCGACGAGTTCCAGAACCTCGACCTGACCGAGGACGGCGAGAAGGTGTTCAAACTCATGGAGCAGGTGATCGACGAGGGACGCCTGGCCGGGAACAGGGGCTTCTCGTTCATCTTCCTCGGGTCGATGTACAACGCCATGCGGGACATATTCGTGAAGAGGCATTTCTTCTACCGCAGGGTCGAGCGCATGAGGCTGAGTCCTGTGGACGAGAGGGAGATTGTGGAGCACATCATCAAGGGCTTCCTCGCGAGCGGGAAGGTGATAGACCGCGACCTGATCGGGGGCGCTTGCCGCTTGTTTAAATGCAACCTGTTCTACATCAACCACTTCACCTCGATCTGCGACTCTCTCTCAAAGGGTTACATCATGGAGCCTGTCCTTCTGGAGGCCCTTGAGACCATCCTTTCGATCCACAGGGGCAGGTTCGTGGCGATAATGAACGATCTGACCACATTCCAGGTCAGCCTCCTGAAAGCGATAACAGACGGGTACACCAAGTTCAGCACGGCCGAGGTGATCCGGAAATATTCCTTGAACTCCTCCGCGAATGTGAGGCGGGTCAAGGACGCGCTCATGAAGAAGGAGATCCTGACTTTCGAGGGGGATGACGAGCGCCCCGTGATCTTCGATCCTCTTTTCGAGTATTGGCTGAAGAACTCTTATTTTAAGAATAATTGACATGTCAAAGAAGAAGATAGCCGTCCTGACCGGGGCCGGGGTGAGCGCCGAGAGCGGACTCGCGACATTCAGGGGCTCGGGTGGCCTCTGGGGAGAGTATGATCCCCAGGAGGTGGCCTCCATCGAAGGCTGGTACAGGAACAGGGGCCTTGTCCTGGGTTTCTACAACCAGCTGCGGGAACAGTTGTCCCGGGCCAAACCTAACGCGGCCCATCTGGCGATAGCGTCCCTGGAGAAAGACTATGAGGTGACGGTCATCACGCAGAATGTGGACAACCTCCACGAGAGGGCCGGCAGCTTGAAGGTGATCCATCTTCACGGGGAGGCCACCAAGGTGCGTCCCGAGAACGGGGAATATGACAGGACCTATTCGGAGAAAGAGGTTATCGATGTCGGCTACGAGCCGGTGAACCTCGGCGACCTGGCCCCGAACGGAAGCCAGTTGCGCCCGCACATAGTCTTTTTCGGGGAGGCGGTGCCGAACATCGAGAAAGCCATCGACGTGGTCGAGGCCGCCGACATAATGCTCATCGTCGGCACCTCTCTCAATGTCTATCCCGCCGCGGGGCTGTACCGTTACGCCCGGAACGGGGTTCCGGTGTATCTGATTGATCCTGAGGATGTGGCTATCTGGGATTCCAGGATAACACACATCCGGGAGGTGGCCACAAAAGGCATGGAAACTTTTATCAGCAAGCTTAAGTGATGTATCTTTTAGGTTATGACATCGGCAGCTCGTCTGTCAAGGCGAGCCTCGTCGAGGCGGAGAGCGGCAGGGTGGCCGCCAGCGCCTTCTATCCCAAGCACGAGAACACGATAATCTCCCTCAAGGCCGGCTGGGCGGAGCAGGATCCCGAGAGCTGGTGGGAGAACCTCAAGCTCGCCACGGCGGAGGTGCTCTCGTCGGTCCCCGAGCCTGTCGAGGGGCCTGGGATCGCGGCCATAGGGATATCCTACCAGATGCATGGTCTCGTGTGTGTGGATAAGGACGGTAAGGTCCTTCGCCCTTCGATAATCTGGTGCGACTCCAGGGCTGTCCCTTACGGCGAGGCGGCTTTCAAGGCCCTCGGCCCGGAGAAATGCCTCGGGCACCTGCTGAACTCTCCCGGGAATTTCACCGCGGCGAAACTCGCCTGGGTGAAGGAGAACGAGCCGGAGATCTATGAGAGGATATTCAAGATCATGCTTCCCGGGGACTACATCGCCTTCAGGATGACAGGGGAGGCCTGCACCACTGTCAGCGGCCTGTCGGAGGGCATGTTCTGGGATTTCCAGGAGAACAAGCCGGCGTCTTTCCTGATGGACTGGTTCGGATTCGGCGAGGATGTGCTACCGAGGATTGTCCCGACCTTCTCGGAGCAGGGGAGGCTGAGCGCCGCCGCGGCCGCCGAGCTTGGGTTGAAGCCAGGGATCCCCATTTCTTACAGGGCTGGCGACCAACCGAATAACGCACTGTCTCTCAATGTGTTCCAGCCGGGCGACATAGCCGCCACGGCGGGTACCTCCGGAGTCGTCTATGGTGTGAGCGGGAAGGTCGCCTATGACCCTCAGTCAAGGGTGAACACCTTCGCGCATGTCAACCACGGCTCCGGGGACCCGAGACTTGGCATACTCCTGTGCGTCAACGGGGCCGGGATCGCCAACGCCTGGATCAGGAGGAATGTGGTCCCGAGAGGGATAATGTACGATGAGATGAACGCCGCCGCGGGGGAGGTCCCTGTCGGCTGCGAGGGTGTCGGGATACTCCCGTTCGGCAACGGGGCGGAGAGGATGCTCGGCAACAAGGAGACCGGATGTGAGGTCTTCGGCCTGAATTTCAATATTCACACATGGAAGCACCTTGTCAGGGCGGTCCAGGAAGGGATAGTGTTCTCCTTCAAATACGGGATCGACATCATGGGGGAGATGGGAATGAAGGTCGGTGTGATCCACGCCGGCATGGCCAACATGTTCCTAAGCCCGTTGTTCAGGGAGACCCTGGCCGGGGTGACCGGAGCTGTGATAGAGCTTATGGACACGGACGGCGCCGCCGGGGCCGCGAGAGGGGCCGGCATCGGGGCCGGGTTCTACAAGGACAGCGACGAGGCCTTCTCTACCCTTGAGCGACTCGCCATGATTGAGCCCGCCGAGGACCAGTCCCCCTACCTGGAGGCCTACGCCAATTGGAAGAATCATTTGAATATTAAATAAATAACACTATCATGAAAGAGTATTTCCCGCAAATCGGCAAAATCCCTTTTGAGGGTCCGGAGGGTAAGAACCCGCTGGCGTTCCATTATTACGAACCCGACCGCCTCGTTCTCGGCAAGAGGATGGAGGACTGGCTGAGATTCGCCATGGCCTGGTGGCACACGCTCGGCCAGGCGAGCGGCGACCAGTTCGGCGGCCAGACACGCTCGTACGCCTGGGACGAGGCTGACGACCCGATCCAGAGGGCCAAGGACAAGCTCGACGCCGGTTTCGAGATCATGGAGAAGCTGGGTGTCAAGTATTTCTGCTTCCATGACGTGGATCTTGTCGAGGAGGCTCCCACTATCGCCGAGTACGAGGCGAGGATGGAGGCCATCACGGATTACGCCCTCGAGAGGATGGGCCAGACCGGGATCAAACTTCTCTGGGGAACCGCCAACGTGTTCGGCCACAAGAGGTACATGAACGGCGCCGCCACCAACCCCGACTTCGATGTGGTGGCCAGGGCCGCTGTCCAGATCAAGAACGCCATCGACGCCACGATCAAGCTCGGCGGCTCGAACTATGTCTTCTGGGGAGGCCGCGAGGGCTACACGACCCTTCTCAACACCCAGATGCAGAGAGAGAAAGACCATCTGGCGAATATGCTCAAGGCCGCCCGCGACTACGCCCGCTCAAAGGGGTTCAAGGGAACCTTCCTCATCGAGCCCAAGCCGATGGAACCCACTAAGCATCAGTACGATGTCGACACGGAGACCGTGATCGGCTTCCTCCGCGCCAACGGGCTTGACAAGGATTTCAAGGTCAACATCGAGGTCAATCACGCGATCCTCGCCGGCCACACTTTCGAGCATGAGCTCGCCGTGGCGGTGGACAATGGTCTCCTTGGCTCCATCGACGCCAACAGGGGAGACTACCAGAACGGATGGGACACCGACCAGTTCCCCGTGGATCTCTTCGACCTGACCCAGGCGATGCTCCAGATCATCCGTAACGGCGGACTCGGGAACGGAGGCTCGAACTTCGACGCGAAGCTTCGCAGGAACTCCACCGACCCGGAGGATATATTCCTCGCCCATATCTGCGGGATGGACGCCATGGCCAGGGCGCTTCTCGCCGCCGCCGCCATAGTCGAGGAGTCTCCTATCCCCGGAATGGTCAAGGAGCGTTACGCCTCCTTCGACGAGGGAGAGGGAAAGAGGTTCGAGGAAGGCAAGATGTCGCTCGAGGAGCTTGTGGAATACGCCAAATCCCACGGCGAGCCGGCCCAGACAAGCGGCAAGCAGGAACTCTACGAGACCCTTATCAACATGTACATCAAATAATCAGAAGTTTTTTTTGCCGGATTGCCGGAATTTGCTAATTTTGCAGTCCATTTATGGCCAGGGGGCTCCAGAAGACATGCGGGTTAAGCATGCGCCTCGGGCTGAAACTTAAAAAAGTTTTGTTTTTATGTACGCTATTGTTGACATAGCAGGACAGCAGTTCAAGGTCGAGACCGGCAAAGAGATCTTCGTGAACCGCCTGGCGGCCACCAAGGACTCCTCCGTCGAGTTCGACAAGGTTCTGTTGATTGACTCCGAAGGGCAGATCCAGCTCGGTAATCCTTACGTGAAGGGCGCTGTCGTGAAGGCCACGGTCCTCGACGACCAGGTCAAGGCTGACAAGGTGCTTGTTTTCAAGAAGATCCGTCGCAAGGGATTCCAGAAGCTCAACGGCCATCGCCAGAAGCTTTCCAAGATCCGTATCGACGCTATCGCTTAATTTCAAAAGTCTCAGATTATGGCACACAAGAAAGGACAATCAAGTTCGAAGAACGGTCGTGAGTCTCATTCCAAAAGGCTTGGACTCAAGAAATTCGGCGGTCAGGTCGTGAAGGCCGGTAACATCATCGTAAGGCAGAGAGGCACAGTCCACAATCCCGACAGGAACGTCGGAATGGGCAAGGATCACACTCTTTACGCTCTCGTGGATGGAACAGTGAAGTTCACCAAGAAGAAGGAAGACAAATCCTACGTCTCTGTTATCCCTTTTGAGAACTAGACTCGGAGGAACGATAAAAAAAGAGGACTGGCTTCGAGTTGTCGCGCGGTCCTCTTTTTTATTTAGGCAAACAATTATCAAGATATGCTGACACTTAAGATGCTCCGTGACGATCCGGAGCGCGTTGTGGCCAAGCTCGCCGTCAAGAATTTCGACGCGAGGGAGATTGTTGAGAAGGTTCTGGCGCTGGACGCCAACAGAAGGGCTCTCCAGACCGAGAGCGACGCCCTGCTCTCAAGCCAGAAGAAACTCTCCGCTAAGATCGGAGGCCTGATGAGGGAAGGCAAGAGGGAAGAGGCCGAGGAGGTGAAGAGGGAAGTCACCGCCCTGAAGAACAAGTCTTCCGAGCTCCTCGCCAAGGCCGAGGCCAACAACAAGGAACTGGACGACACAATCGTGCTTCTCCCGAATATTCCCTGTGACCTTGTCGTTCCCGGCAAGGGAGCCGAGGACAACCAGATTGTAAAGACCGGCGGCCCCGAGGTTCATCTGCCTCAGGACGCCCTCCCTCACTGGGAGCTCGCCAAGAAATATGATATCATCGACTTCGACCTTGGAGTGAAACTCACAGGGGCCGGTTTCCCTGTCTACAAAGGCAAGGGTGCCAGGCTTCAGAGGGCCCTGATCAACTATTTCCTTGACTTCAACACGGCCGCAGGCTACAAGGAGGTCGAGCCTCCCGTGGTTGTCAACGCCGCTTCAGGCTTCGGCACCGGCCAGCTGCCGGACAAGGAGGCCCAGATGTACTATGTCGGGCTGGACGATTTCTATCTTGTCCCCACCGCCGAGGTCCCTGTCACGAATATATTCAGGGATGTCATCCTCGAGAGCGACCAGGTTCCCCAGAAGATGACAGCCTACACCCCTTGCTTCCGCCGCGAGGCCGGCTCTTACGGCAAGGATGTCAGGGGCCTGAACCGTCTCCACCAGTTCGACAAGGTCGAGATCGTCAGGGTCGAGAAACCCGAGGACTCCTACGCCGCGCTGGACGAGATGGTCGCCCATGTCGAGAGACTGGTGAACAGCCTTGGCCTGAAGTACAGGATTCTCCGTCTTTGCGGCGGTGACATGAGCTTCACCTCGGCCATAACCTATGACTTCGAGCTTTGGTCGGCCGCCCAGGGACGTTGGCTGGAGATATCCTCCGTGTCCAATTTCGAGACCTACCAGGCCAACAGGCTTCATCTGCGCTATCGTGACGAGGATGGCAAGATCCAGCTCTGCCACACCCTCAACGGCAGCTCCCTCGCCCTTCCGAGGGTGGTCGCCGCCCTTCTTGAGGACAACGAGACGGAGGACGGGATCAATATTCCCGAAGCCTTGCGCCCCTACACTGGATTCGACCGGATCGACTAGGGATCCACGGTCATGGGCAAGCGGACCATCATAGGCATCGACCCCGGAACCAACCTGCTTGGTTTCGGGGTGATCGATGTCTTGGACGGTAAGCCTGTTTTCGTGGATATGGGAGTCCTGGACATCCGCAAGGAGAAGGACGCCTACTCGAAGTTGCGCCAGATCCACGACACCGTGAGCGAGGTTTGCAAGACCTATCACGGGACGGAGATGGCCCTCGAGTCGCCTTTCTACGGGAAGAACGCCCAGGTGGTGCTCAAATTGGGCCGCGCCCAGGGAGCCGCGATGATAGCCGCCATGGAGTACGGGATCACCGAGATCCGGGAATATGCCCCCAGGGAGGCCAAGCAGGCGATAACCGGCAACGGAGCGGCCTCGAAGGAGCAGGTCGCGATGATGATCCGCAAGACCCTGGGCGTGGAATTGGAGGCCGAGCGCCTCGACGCCACCGACGCCCTGGCCATCGCGATGTGTCATTTCTACACCACCTCAAGCCCTCTCGCGTCCGTCAAGTCCTCCTCAAGCTGGGAGAAATTCATCCAGGCCAACCCGGACCGGGTTAAATGACGTTTTTTTCGCTTTTTCAGATCCCTATGATTAAACCGCGGGGCGAGGATTCTGTCAAAGAGTTGTTTGAATTAATTATTGTATGAACTTCAGAAAGATTTTAGCGGTTTTGGTCGGCGTGATGTCGACTCTGTCGATCGCCTTGGCGCAGAACACCAGCACGCTTAGGGCCGTCCTACAGGACGATAACGGAGAGCCTGTTCCATTCGCCACCGTGTCTATCACAAAGACCGGAAACACAAAGCCTTACAAATACGCCCTCAGCTCAGCTGACGGAAAGGTGAACATCGAGAAGATCGCCCACGGGAAGTACACCCTCAGGGCGGAGCTCCTGGGCTACAAGACTTACTCTAAGGAACTTGAGATCAAGGCTTACACGGATCTCGGCACCATCAAGATGGAGGAGGACAAGCAGGTTCTCGACGCCGCCAGCGTGTCAGCCACCGGCAACCCTATCATAATCAAGAAAGACACGGTCGAGTACAACGCCTCGTCTTTCAAGACGACTGAGAACGATATGCTCATAGACCTTCTCAAGAAGCTTCCGGGCATTGAGGTGGGCGACGACGGCACGGTCACTTCCAACGGCGAGTCGATCTCCAAGATCACCATCGGAGGAAAGACCTTCTTCCTGGATGATCCCCAGCTCGCGACCCAGAATCTTCCCGCCAAGATCGTCGAGAAGATCAAGGTCGTCAGGAAGAAGTCCGAGCAGGCCGAGTTCACCGGAATAGAGGATGGTAATGAGGAGCAGGTCATCGACCTGACCGTCAAGAAGGGTATGATGAACGGACTTATGGGAAATCTGTCCGCCGGTGGTGGTAAGGACCTCCCCAGGAGTGGCAACAATGCCATCTCAGAGGATTTCCGTTACCAGTCCGGAGTTTTCCTCGGCCGGTTCACGGAGAAAAGCAACCTTAGCTTCATTCTGAACGGGAACAACACCAATAACCGTGGCGCCACAGACATATCCGGCAACATGATGGGCGGAATGATGGGCGGCATGGGCGGCGGCGGCATGCGCGGTGGCATGGGCGGCGGCGGCGGCTTCGGCGGCGGAAGCGGTATCACCAGCACATGGATGGCCGGTCTCAACGGAGCCTGGGACCTCTTTGATGACATGATGAATGTCGGAGGCAACTATGTCTACAACCAGTCAAAGAGGGAAGTCCTTCAAAAGAGTGTCAAGACGACCGACCTTGGCGAGGGTAGCCAGATGATTTACACGAACGGCGTTGACGAGCCTGGGATCAACTCTTCCAACTCATACGGACACCGTTTCGGGATGCGTCTTGACCACAAGTTCTCCGAGAACACCTCCATCCTCTTCCAGCCTCAGGTCAACTTCGGTAACGGCGACTACCGCCAGTTCTCCGATTTCAAGACCGAGAGTGTCGAGAACGGGGTGACAAGTCTGACTAACAGCGGTTTCTCCAACAACACAGGTGAAAACAAGAACTGGCAGACCAATGGTTTCCTGCTCTTCCGACAGAGGTTGGGAATGCCTGGTAGGACCATCTCCTTTATGGGTAATTACAGCTTCAGCAACAACAAGATGGATGGTTTCAACCAGTCCCTGACCGATAATGTCACGGAGATGGGCAACAAGCAGTCCATCGTCAACCAGAGGATTGACCAGCTCTCCAAGAACACCTCCCTGTCCGGAAGGCTCGTCTACACCGAGCCCCTCGGAGGCGGATTCTATGTTTCCGCAAACTACAGCTATTCCTGGAGCAAGAACACTTCCACCAAGGATGCCTATGACAGCGGCTCGAATGTCTTCCTCGACAGCAAGACCCTGGTGTTCGACCCGATCGGCTCGACCAAGAACGAGACTTATTCAAGTTACATACTCAACAAGTACAACAACCAGAACGCCGGGCTTGACTTCCAGTACCAGAAGGACAAGATCCACGCCCAGCTTGGATTCTCTGCCATCCCGACCAAGACCCACAACGAGACCGTGAGCGGCACCCAGAACGAGAATTATGACAGCAATGTGGTCAACTGGGCTCCCTCCGCGATGTTCTGGTACGACATGGGCGAGACCTCCAACATGCGTATCTTCTACCGCGGCCAGTCTTCCCAGCCTTCCACCAGCCAGTTGATGAGGGTTCCTGACAACTCCAACCCTATGAGCGTGTCGACCGGTAACCCTGGCTTGATACCTTATTTCAACCACAATCTCAACTCCGAGATCAGGATGACTAACCGCCAGACCTTCTCCACCGTCACTCTGAACCTTAACGGCGGAATGGTCCAGGATCCTATCATCACCGCTCTCTTCATTGACGAGCACGGAGTGCAGTACTCGATTCCTTACAACGGTCCGAATTCCTTCAACGGCGGAGCGAGGCTGTTCATCAACACTCCTATCGCGAAGTCCAATTTCTCAATTTTCTCCATGACCAACGGAAACTACTCGCAGTCCACCTCTTACACGGACTCCGGCAGCAAGTCCAGCATGTCAAAGTATCTTGATGAGAATGGAGACTTCACCAAGTACAAGGAATTCCTTGAGGACTTCCCCGATCCCGCTAAAGCCTCCATCTTCAAGGAGAACGTCACGAGGACTTTCAACATCAACCAGAGGTTGAGGTTCACCTATCGCAGTGACAACCTCGAGGTAACGGCCGGAGGGAACATGCGGTACAATAATACTTCCTATTCCATAAACAAGACTAATGTCCAGCAGAGCAACTCTGTCGATGACATCAGGACTTGGAGCAACAGTCTGGAAGGAACCTTCAACTGGACTATCCCTGTCGCCGGCCTGACCCTCAAGTCGGAAGCCCGTTACAACTGGTACATTGGTTACACCACCGCGAAGGAGCCCGAAATGATCGTCAACCTCGATGTCCAGAAGCTTCTGTTCAACAACAAGGTGACTCTCGCCTTGAGAGCATATGACCTCTTCGATCAGGCCAGGAACATCAATGAGACCATATCCAACAACTCAAGGACTGAAAGCTGGAGCAACACTCTCGGACGCTATGTCATCGTGGCCCTTACCTATCGTTTCGGCACCTTCGGGGGCAGGAACGGCAGAGGCGGGATGCGTATGGGCGGCGGCCCCGGAGCCGGCGGCCCTCCTATGGGAGGCGGTGGCCCGCCCATGGGCGGCGGACGTCCGCCGATGTAGATCCTTCGCTTCGCTCAGGATGACAAGACTGTCACTTGATGACAAGACGGTCACTTGATGACAAGACGGTCAATTGATGACAAGACGGTCACTTAGGATGACACATAATCGCGCCACTTGGCGATCATCGACTCCATATCCTCCGGGATCATGGAGTCGAATCGCATCATCTCCCTCGTGGAGGGATGGACGAAACCCAGAGTTTTAGCGTGCAGAGCCTGTCTGGGGCATAACTCGAAGCAGTTCTGGATGAACTGGCGGTATTTGGCGTAGATGGTTCCCTTGCGTATCTCCGATCCGCCGTACCTGCTGTCATTGAACAGAGGGTGACCGATATGGCTCATGTGAACCCTGATCTGGTGGGTCCTTCCGGTCTCAAGACGGCATTGGACCACAGTGACATAACCGAACCGCTCCAAGACTTTGAAATGGGTCACGGCGCGCTTGGCCCTCTCGTCGTCGTCGGGATAAACCTTGAAGCGGAGGCGGTCATTGGGATCTCTTCCTATGGCCCCGTCGATAGTACCTTCATCCTCTTTGATATTTCCCCACACCACGGCGACATAAAGCCGCTCGATGCTGTGCTCGAAGAACTGCCTGGCCAGGTTCATCTGAGACTCGTCGTTCTTGGCCACGACCAGAAGACCGGAGGTGTCCTTGTCGATGCGATGGACGAGGATGCCCATCCTCTCGTCCCCTTCGACAAGCACAGGGACCGGGCGTGATTCAGAAGCCACGCGCGGGTCAGGGGCCGGGCCGGAAAGCCGCAAATGAAAAGCGAGGGCGTTGACCAAGGTGCCGTCGTAATTGCCGTGACCGGGATGAACCACCATTCCCGCCGGCTTGTTCACGACCAGGAGGTCGTCATCCTCATAAACTATATCCAAAGGAATATCCTCGGGCAGGATCTCGGTGCCCCGTCGCCTGTAAGGCATCATGAAGCGGATCACGTCTCCGGGCCTTACGATCATGTTGGCCTTGGCCAGTTTGTCGCCCACACGGACGTAGCCTTCCTTGATGGCGCACTGCACCCTGTGGCGGGAGGTGTCCTCAAGATGGGTGGCCATGAATTTGTCCACCCTCATGGGTGTCTGCCCCGGATCCACGTTGAGCCGGAAATGCTCGAACATCCCCTGCTCGCCGTCCTCGACGAGATCGGCTTCCTCTATGTCGAAGCGGGAAATGTCCTCGTCCACTGCTAATAGTTCTCCTTGATGTCCATGGAAAGATAGATGGTCACGTCGGACCCCATGAGGACAGGGGCGCTGGAAGCCGCCGGGGTCTGTTTGTAGACGGAGGCGGCAAGAGAGTCAGAGTAGTTCTTGACAGTCTTGTCGAACACGACCTTGCCCAGGTTGAGAGAGCTCTCGTGGACAGCGTCGACGGCCCTTAGATATTTCAGTCCCTTGACATTAGGGATATAGGTCATGTTGTCGGAGGGGTTCAGGCCGACCTGGAGGTCGATCTCGGAGCCGGCGTCGAGCTGGGTACCCGGCCTGATCTCGCGGTTGCGGTAGATCTGGCGCAGCACGTTGTTCGTGGCTATGTCATTCACATAGACGAGTTTCCCGAGGGAGAGGCCGCGGGAGTTCAACTCCGCCTTCGCCTGCCTCATCGAGAATCCGACGAGATTCGGCATGGTGACCTTCTTGGCCCTGGTGGCGTTGATGGTCAGCATCACCCGGCGTCCCTTCTTGACAAGGGAACCGGCTTTGGGATTCTGGCTGTAGACGGCGCCTTTCTCCATCCTTCTGACATAGATGGAGTCGGTCACCTCAGTCCTCAGATGATGGCGGGAAGCCTCTCTCGAGGCCTCTTCCACGCTCATGCTGGTGAGATCCGGAACCTCGATCGCCTGGCCATGGTGGGTCACCGAGTTCAAGACTATTGTGGCTCCTATAAGCAGGACGGCGAAGAAGGCCGCCGCCCAGAGAATGTTCTTCGCTATCCAGTTCATACTATTTCGATCTCATGAAGATTTGGACAGGACAGCCCAGCAGGTCGAAATGTTCCCTGATCTTGTTCTCCAGGAACCTCTTGTACGGTTCTTTCACATATTGGGGGAGATTGCAGAAGAAGGCGAAAGCGGGGAATCTCGTCGGAAGCTGGGTCACGTACTTGATCTTGACGTATTTACCCTTCCATGCGGGAGGGGGGAAATTCTCGATCTCGGGCAGCAGGGCCTCGTTGAGCCTCGCTGTCGGGATCTTGCGGGAGTAGTTCTCGTGGACATGGGCGGCCGCGTCGAGGACGTCCAGGATCCTTTGCTTGTTGATGACGGAGGTGAATATGATGGGAACATCGTTGAAAGGGGCGAGACGCTTGCGGAGGGCCTCGGTGTACTCTTTCATGGTGTTGCTCTCTTTCTTGAAGAGATCCCATTTGTTCACCACCAGGACGCATCCCTTGCGGTTGCGGGTGATGAGGTTGAATATGCTCATGTCCTGGGCCTCGAGACCGGCGTTGGCGTCAATCATGAGGATGCAGACATCGGCGTGCTCTATGGCCCTGATGGCCCGCATCACAGAATAGAACTCGAGATCCTCATTGACCTTGGACTTGCGCCGCATCCCGGCGGTGTCCACCAGCATGAAATCATGCCCGAATTTGTTGTAACGGGTTGATATCGAGTCTCTTGTTGTTCCGGCTACAGGCGTCACAATATTCCTTTCCTCTCCAAGAAGGGCATTGGTCAGGGAGGATTTGCCGACGTTAGGCTTGCCCACGATCGCGATGTGAGGCAGCTCGGGGTGCTCGTCCCCGGCTTCGGTGTCTTCCGGAAGAACCCTCAGGATCTCATCCAGAAGGTCACCTGTGCCGCTCCCGTTAGCGGCCGAGACACCCCAGACCTCCCCAAGGCCCAGGCCGTAGAACTGGTAGGTGTCGAACACCTTCTCTCCGGAGTCCACCTTATTGACACAGAGGACGACCGGCTTCCAGCAGCGGCGCAGGAGGTCGGCTATCTCGGCGTCATAATCGGTTATCCCGGTCGACGCCTCAACCATGAACAGGATGACATCGGCCTCGTCGATGGCTATCACCACCTGTTTGCGGATGGCCTCCTCGAAAACATCTTCGGAATCGCTGGTCCAGCCTCCGGTGTCGACCACGGAGAACTCCTTGCCGTTCCACTCGCACTTACCGTAGTGGCGGTCCCTTGTCACACCGGCGGTCTCGTCGACTATCGCCTGGCGCATTCCCACAAGGCGGTTGAAAAGGGTTGATTTGCCGACATTCGGCCGTCCTACTATAGCTACCAGGCTCATATCTCTCTCAGTTTTTGTAAAATCCGCAGCCGGCGCACTCGTCGCTGTAGACACCGGCGCAGGACTTGCTTTTCCTCGCGGCCCTCTCAGCCTCCATCAACTCTCTCTCCTGCTCATGCATGCACTTTATTCCCAACTCGCGCATCTTCCCGTTTTTGCTGACCTCAGTCTCGGGGAACCGCCCTTTCACGATTATCCCCACGCACATCAGGGCGACGGCGATAGCGAGAATGAGTATGGCGGCAAGCAGGGTGCGCATCTGGATGGTTGTCAGAAGATGAATTCGGTGCTGATCGGCTCGTAATTGTAGACTTTGTGGATGATCGAGGCGAAGGTCGATGTCATCGAGACCACCTTGATCTTTGATTTGTCGGCGTCTCCCTTAAGCGGGATGGTGTCGGTCACGTAGACTTCCTTGAGGGAAGACGCGTTGATCCTGTCATAGGCGGGGCCGGAAAGGACAGCGTGGGTCGCGCATGCCCTCACGCTCGCGGCGCCTTTCTCCATGAGCAGGTCGGCCGCCTTTGTGAGCGTGCCGGCCGTGTCGATCATGTCGTCCACTATGACAATATTCTTACCCTCCACATCTCCGATGGCCGTCATCGAGCCGATGACATTGGCTCTCTCGCGGGTCTTGTGACAGATGATCACGGGGCAGGCCAGCTCCTTGGCGTAGGCGTTGGCCCTCTTGGCGCCTCCCATGTCCGGGGCGGCTATCGCCAGATCCTCCAGATTGAGGGATTTGAGGTAGGGGATGAACACCTTGCTGGCGTAGATGTGGTCCACAGGAAGGTCGAAGAATCCCTGGATCTGGTCGGCGTGGAGGTCGCATGTCATGATCCTGTCCACACCCGCGGCGGTGAGGAGGTTGGCGACCAGCTTGGCGCCGATCGAGACTCTGGGCTTGTCCTTGCGGTCCTGGCGGGCCCACCCGAAATAAGGCATGACGGCTATCACCTTGTCGGCGGAAGCCCTCTTGGCAGCATCGATAGTCAGAAGGAGCTCCATGAGGTTCTCGGTCGGAGGGAAGGTGGACTGGACAACGAAAACGGTGGCGCCCCTGACACTGTCAGTGAAGGAGGGGACGAACTCGCCGTCGCTGAACTGGGTCACCTCGGAGTCGCCGAGATGATACTTCTCGCCGAAGCGCTCTCCGATCTTGTTCAGGCTTTCGACAACCTTGCACGCGAAGTCCCTGGAGGCCCTGCATGCGAAAATTTCCATTCTGTGTTCGATGTACATGGTTAGTTCGGTTATATGTATTGTTCGATATAATCAAGAATCTCGTCCCGGCCCATACCGGTCTCGGCGCTTGAGGCGAACATTGGCGGCATCTCCTCCCACCATTCCGAGAGTATCTCCTTGTCCCTCTCGATCTGGGCCTTGAGGGCGTTGGGGCCCAGCTTGTCGCCTTTCGTGAATATGATGGCGAAGGGGATCCCGTTCTCCCCGAGCCATGACAGGAACTCGATGTCGATCTTCTGGATGTCGTGCCTGGAGTCGACCAGCGTGAAGAGCGAGACCATCTCCCCGGAGTTCAGGATGTAGTCGCTGATCATTTTCCGCAGGGCCTCCCTCTCGTTCTTGGACACTTTCGCGAACCCGTAACCGGGCAGGTCGACCAGATACCAACTGTCGTTGATGATGAAATGGTTAATCAGTTTGGTCTTGCCGGGAGTGGAAGACGTCTTGGCCAGCTTGCGGTTGCCGCAAAGCATGTTGATCAGCGATGACTTGCCGACATTCGAACGTCCGATGAACGCGAATTCAGGCAGCTTGCGGCTTGGCTTGTTTGCCGCCTTCGCGCTGCTGCCAGCGAATTTTGCCTCGGAAATCCTCATAGTGCAAAGATAGTGGATTTTTGTTAAATTTGTAAAGAGACAATCTTTAGATTGACGATGGATTCTGAATACATGGATTTAGTCGATCTGGCCTGCCTTCTGAAGGAGGAGGTGGAGGCCGGTTTCCCGGGCCCCGTGTGGGTGAGGGCCGAGATCAGCGGAATGAGCCTGAAACGGAACGGCCACTGCTATCTCGACCTGTCCCAGAGTGTCCGCGGGACCGTCGCCGCCAAGGTGAGAGCCACGATCTGGGCCTCCAGATGGAATTACATCGACCAGTATTTCAGGAGCGTCACCGGCTCCCCCCTGGACGTGGGGATGGAGGTGCTCTTCCGAACCCAGGTCAATTACCATCCGGTCTATGGCCTGTCCCTGGACATCGACGAGATCGATCCGGGTTTCACTCTCGGGGCGGCGGAGAGGCTCCGGCGCCAGACAGTGGAACGTTTGGAGAAAGAGGGCCTCATTGATCTCCAGAAAGAGCTGGCGCTGCCGGAGCTGCCATATTCCCTGGCCGTCATTTCGGCTCCCGGAGCCGCCGGACTCGGCGACTTCAAACGCCATCTGCTTGACAATGAATATGGATTCGTCTTCAAGGTGGATCTTTTCGAGGCCTTGATGCAGGGGGAGAGGGCTGCCGCGTCGATCGTCGGTGCCTTGAGCGTGATCGAGTCTCTGGGGAACGCCCACGACGCTGTCTTGATACTTCGGGGCGGAGGATCCGACTTCGACCTGGCCTGCTTCGACGACTATGACCTGGCCGTGGCGATAGCCCGTTGCCCGATCCCGGTCTTCACCGCCATAGGGCATGAGAAGGACTATCATGTGGCCGATATGGTGGCCAACACTTTCGTGAAGACCCCGACAGCCCTGGCCGATTTGTTCCTGGACTGCCTGATCGCCGAGGACCAGAGGATATCCTCCCTCGAGACCAGGGTCAGGCTGGCTTTCTCGAGCCGACTCTCGGCCATGTCCTCAAGGCTAGATCTTGCCCTGAAAACAGTCCTGCACGCCGCCATGACGAGGATTTCCGACTCCAGCCACAGGCTGGACCTGTTGGAGGCGAAGATCGCGGCAGGGGATCCAAGGAGGATTCTCGAGAAGGGCTATTCGCTGGCTCTGGACGGCAGGGGAGTCAAATTGACCTCCGCGGCCGGGCTCAGTGGGGGCGATATTCTCCAGGTCATGTTCGCCGACGGTACCGTCAAGGCCACCGTCACTTCTGTCGATCCGCCGGCGGGAGGCATGTCCCTTCCGGAACCGCCGCTTCACGGCCCCACCGTTCGCTCCGCTCCGGTCCCCCCTCTTAACGTGCCG